>CAMPJN010000484.1 GCA_946886875.1 uncultured Pseudomonas sp. | reverse complement strand
TGTACTTGCCGGTGCCCACCAGCAGGCGCGAACTATAGGTACGACCGGCCAGGGTGAAAGGCTTATCGCTGCGGACTTGGCTCATCGGAATATCCTCATGACATGGGCTACGGGCGGTGCGGGCGACTGGCGTCAACCGCCGCCAATGGCGTGTACCACTTCGACCCGGTCGCCCTCGCGAAGGGCGGTGCTGGCGTGTTGGCTGCGCGGCACTATATCCAGGTTGAGCTCGACCGCCAGGCGGCGCCCGGCCAGATCCAGACGTGCGATCAGGTCGGCGACGGTCTCGCCATCGGGCAGCTCGAATGCTTCACCGTTTAATTGAATCTGCATGACGGCGCGGCCACAACGTGGGAAAGGGCGGGCATTCTAGCCCGATCACCGGCGATGACCAAGGCCAAAGGCTGCCGTTCGTCCTGCAACCTGACTTATGAGTCAGCCATCTAATGCCGCTCAAGCCAGGCGCCAGGCGGCCAAACCCAGGCACAACCAACCAGCGAGAAAGGCCAGGCCACCGAAGGGCGTAATCATGCCCAGCTTGCTCACTCCGCTAAGGGTCAACAGGTACAGGCTGCCGGAGAACAGCAGGATGCCCAGGGCGAACAGGCCGCCGGCCAGATTGACCAGTCGCCCGGGCGCGTGCAATGCCAGCAGGCCGACGCCGAACAACGCCAGGGCGTGGATCAACTGGTAATGGCTACCGGTCTGAAACACCGCGAGGTATTCCGCGGACAGCTTGCTTTTCAGGCCATGGGCGGCGAACGCCCCGAGGGCGACCCCGCTGAAACCGGCAAAAGCGGACAGCAACAACCATAGACGAGCCATGCTTCACTCCAGCTAGACACCAAGTGCTGGCTATAATGGCGCGCAAACCCGTACCGGCCAAGCGCGCATGCTCCGATCCATCTTCCGTCGTCTATTCAAGATCCTGCTCTGGCTGATGGCCGGCTCGGCTTTGCTGGTGCTGACGCTGCGCTGGCTGCCGCCGCCGGTCACCGCCCTGATGATCGAACGCAAGATCGAATCCTGGATCGACGAGCGCCCCATCGACCTGCAACGCAGCTGGCGACCCTGGAAGGAGTTGCCCGACCACCTGAAGGTCGCAGTCATCGCAGGCGAAGATCAACGCTTCGATAAGCACTGGGGCTTCGACATCGAGTCCATCCGCGCAGCGCTGGCGCACAACCAGCGGGGCGGCTCGCTACGTGGCGCCAGTACATTGAGCCAACAGGTGGCGAAGAATCTGTTCCTCTGGTCCGACCGCAGCTGGTTGCGCAAAGGGCTGGAGACCTGGTTCACCGCGCTGATCGAATTGTTCTGGCCGAAGCAGCGGATTCTCGAGGTCTACCTCAACAGCGTCGAATGGGGCAATGGCGTGTTCGGCGCCGAAGCAGCCGCGCAGAAGCATTTCGGGATTGGCGCGCCTTACCTGTCCCGTCACCAGGCCAGCTTGCTTGCCGCCGTACTGCCCAACCCGCTGGCGCGTAATGCCGGTCGGCCAAGCGCCTATGTCAACGGTCGTGCCGCCGACATCCGCCAACAGATGTGGCAATTGGGCGGCAGTCATTACCTCGACCGCCTGCAACCCAATCGCCCGGACTGGTGGCCGGCCTGGCTATGAGGCCTGTCGCGATTATTGTTTAAGCGCCTGGCGCGGCACCGCATGCAGCAGGCGCAGCTGCTCGTCGTGCAGATGAGCAGTCAAGCCCAGCTCGGGATAGACCCAGGCCTGCCCCTCGGCCAGTTCCAAACGTAACCGTGGTTGACCGATGCTGCTGGCCAGGCGTTCGGCCGGCGCTGCGTCCTGCTCGGGACGTAACGTCAGGCTGAGCACCTTGTGCTGACCCAACTGCGCCAGCATCTGCGCGCCCAACGGCTGCTCGTCACCACCCTGCCCGGCCACACCGAACGCCGCCGCCAGGCTGTCATGCTCGGTCTGGCTCAAGGCCAACTCGGCTTCCAGCAACCAGGGTTCGCCATCGGCGACTGGCCATGCGCCGCGAAACAGCAGGCGCGGGCCCTCCGGGCGCGGCTGCAGCCACAACTCGCCGTCAAGCCGCGCATGCAACTGGCCCAGGCTCAGGCGATCATCGGCCAGCGGCTCCAGCACCTCGCTTTGCAACTCCTCGAACCAGGGCCAGGGCTCGTCCGGCGCCATGGCGCGCATCAACCAGACGCCCCAGGCGAAGAACAGCAACGCGACAATGGCAAAGATCAGCCAATGCTGGAGACGCAGCGGCGGCATTTTCATGGTGGTTTTTCCTGGGCAGAAAAAAGCCGCACCTGGGTGCGGCTTCTTGAGTTTTTTGCTGTCAGGCGGCAATCGAGCCTTTCAGCTTATTCATCGCGTTCTTTTCCAACTGCCGGATGCGCTCGGCGGAAACGTCGTATTTGGCGGCCAACTCGTGCAGCGTGGCTTTTTCCTCGGCCAGCCAGCGCTGGTAAAGAATGTCGCGGCTGCGCTCGTCGAGCCCCTCCAGCGCCTCGTGCAGGTTGGCGGTGGAGCTATCGCTCCAGTCGGAATCTTCCAACTGCCGCGCCGGGTCGTAACGGTTGTCTTCCAGATACTGCGCAGGTGAATGGAAGGCGCTTTCGTCGTCGGCATCGGCGGCGGGGTCGAAGGCCATGTCGTGGCCGGTCAAGCGGCTTTCCATCTCGCGCACTTCGCGCGGCTCGACGCCCAGGCTTTCCGCCACGGCGTGCACTTCCTCGTTGTTCAACCAGGCCAGACGCTTCTTCTGGCTACGCAGATTGAAGAACAGCTTGCGCTGCGCCTTGGTGGTGGCGACTTTGACGATGCGCCAGTTGCGCAGGATGAACTCGTGAATTTCCGCACGGATCCAATGCACCGCGAAGGACACCAGACGCACACCCATTTCCGGGTTGAAGCGCTTGACCGCCTTCATCAGGCCGACGTTGCCTTCCTGGATCAGATCCGCCTGGGGCAGGCCGTAGCCGGAGTAGCTGCGGGCGATATGGACGACGAAGCGCAGGTGCGCGAGCACCATTTGCCGAGCGGCCTCGAGGTCCTGGTTGTAGAAAAGGCTTTCGGCCAGTTCGCGCTCCTGCTCCGGGGTCAGCAGCGGGATGCTGTTGACCGCATGCACGTAAGCCTCCAGGTTGGCGCCTGGGACTAGGGCATGAACAGGTTGCAAAGAAGTGGACATGGATAACCTCCGACTCACGAATCGTGGGCAGTGTAGCACTGAGCAATACGACTAGGAACGTCTATACAAGTTCCGTTACAGATAGTCAATATCAATAAAAACAATAGGTTAGCGAAGACAGCCCTC
>CAMPJN010000483.1 GCA_946886875.1 uncultured Pseudomonas sp. | reverse complement strand
CAACGAGTCGAGGGCTTGCACGGCAGCGCTGTGCTGCAAGGCGTCGCCGCTGCCGAGGTAGGCCAGCACATTGTTCGCGGCCTGGCGTTGGAACTGTTGCGACAGACTCAGGTAGCGTTCCATCAACTGATAGGGGCGTTCGAGGGCGCGTTGTGACCACCACAGCGTCGCGCCCAGGGCGATGCAGACGGTTACCAGCAACAGGGTGTTGAGATTGGTGAGTGACTTCAGGCGCATGGGGGCTCCACCGACTACGCAACGCTGGTGGCCGGCCCGTGTGACCACAGGCAAAGCCGCGGAGCCCTGAAGCTATTACGTTTTCATGACGGCAATATGACGGCGCAGGCCGAAATATGGCGCAATGACACTACTTGCCGATGAATATTTCCACGCGGTTGCGACCGCCATGTTTTGCTGCATACAACGCCTCGTCGGCCTGCTGCGACAGCACCTTGCTGTCGGCGCCATCGGCGAGTTGGGTGATGCCGGCACTGAAGGTGCAGGACAGGTCCGCCGGCTGCGCCGGGAAGTGGATCTCGGCGAAGCGCCTGCGTATCTCGTCAAGCACCAGGTGAGCTTCCTTGGCTGTGGTGGCGGGCATCACCACGGCGAACTCCTCGCCACCGTAACGGCCGATGAAGTCGGTCTTGCGTAGCCGTTGCTTGAGGAACAAGGCCAGGCTCTTGATTACCCGGTCGCCCATGGGGTGGCCGTAGTTGTCGTTGACCTTCTTGAAGAAGTCGATATCGAGCATGGCGAAGCACAGCGGTTGATCGTCGCGTTGCGCGCGGGCGCGACAGTCTTCCAGCAGTTGCAGCGTGTGGGTGTGGTTGAACAGCCCGGTCAGGCTGTCGCGCACCATGCGCGCCTTGAGGTTGCGCGCACGGGCGGCGCGGTTGCGCACGGTGGCGATCAGATGGCGCGGCTTGATCGGTTTGGTCAGGAAGTCGTCACCGCCCTCGCTCATCGCGTCGAGCTGTTTATCCAGGTCGTCCTCGGCCGACAGGTAAATGATCGGCACGCTGACATAACGGTCGTTGTGGCGGATCACCTTGGCCAGCTCGGGGCCGTTGCACTCGGGCATATACATATCGAGGATGATCAGGTCGGGCTGAAATTCGGCCAGTTCGGTCATCGCCCGGATCGGGTCGAGCAGGGTGCGGGTAACGATTCCGGCGCTGTTCAAGGCCCGCTCGGTGTAGGTGGCCTGGGCGCGCGAGTCGTCGATGATCAACACCTTGTAGGGTTCGCTTTGGCTGACGTGGGTCAGCTCTTCGATGCGTTCGAGCAGGGTCGAGGCGTCCAGGGTGCCAGTGAAGAAGTTCTGCCCGCCGGCGCGTACCGCCGCGAGGCGGGTTGGCGTGTCGGTGTCGGTCTGGCTGAAAAACAGCAGCGGGATTTTTTGTTCCAGGCCGTCCTGAACCGCCTCGGCCAGGCGCAGGCCGCAACCCTGGCCGGAAAAATCCACATCCATGACGATGGCCGCCGGGTGGCGTTCCGCCATGGAGTTGCGAAAGGCGTTGGCGGTTTCCAGCGGCAACGCGGTGATGCCGAAGAACTCCAGTTGGCGGGCCAGGCGCTCGGCCTGGTCGAGGTGCTGCATCGCCAGGTAGACCGGCTTGCGCAGTTGCTGCAGCACGGTCTGGCCAAGGCGGTCGCCATGGCGCAGGCCAATGCGCGGCAGGCGGTGCATCAGTTGGTTGAGTTCGTTGATCAGATTGCTGGTGAGCCGACCACTGTTTTTCGCCACGGCATCCAGACAATGATTGATGCTCAGCGCCAACTGGCCGTGCTCGACCTGTTCGAAGCGCTCGGCGTAGCGCTGCAGCAGCAGGGTGGCATCGCGCAATTCGCGCATGCCCAGCTCGCTCCACTCGCTGCGCTGCAAACGTTGCCAGATTTCCAACACCTGACGCGCCTGGTGGATGACCCGCTGGGCGAAGTGTTGCTTGAGGCGATCGTGGCTGAGGTCTTCTTGCTCGGTCATGGCCTTAGTTCTGGGTGGGACAAGAGATCGCCCGGCTTTTGTGGTGGCGCTATGCTACCAGTGGCATAGGTTGGTGCCAGTGCCGTCGATCCCTCGGCGCAAGCCTTCTGTCCAGAATGCCAATCAGGTCGCGGTTTACCACGTCGGCGCTAAGTTTGCCGCTAAGCACTGCGTCCGAGTCTAGGCTCCTTTATAGTACAAGGCTTGATTGAATGGCCTGTTTAATCGAGCCAATGCGCTGATACAGGCTTATCGTTCCTTGCCATAGCACGTTAAGAACGGCGCGCAGCGCCTGGGTTCGGCAGTTCGGCCTGCCTGAATCCACCAAGCGCATGGGCCGCTAGCAACCCTGCTGTCGGGTTGTGGTCGAATCACTTTAAGCCGTAACCGATAAAGGACTTTGTCATGTTGGATTGGAAGAATCGCACTGCTGGTGCGCAAAACAATGTCGATGGTTCGAGCACTGGTGGGCGCGGTTTTTCCGCTAAAAGCCCGTTGGCCCGGATAGGCGCCGCGGTGCTGGGGCTTTACTTGCTGATCGCCCTGTTGGTCGGCTGGTATTGGAGCCAGGAGCCGAAGTCGTTCTCGGTGCAACAGCGCGCCCAGGCGACGGCGCAGGATGCCCAGCATCAGCTGGTGCAAGGCTATACCACGGTGGCGACGCTGAAACAGGTGGCCAGTACCCTGCTCGACAAGCCAGGCGGCTATCTGGCCAACGACCTCGCTCCGCCCGGCCTGTGGCTGGACAACATGCCGAGCTGGGAGTACGGCGTGCTGGTCCAGGTGCGCGACATGGCCCGCGCCTTGCGCAAGGATTTCGCCCGTTCGCAGTCGCAATCCACCGAAGACCCGGATCTGGCCAAAGCCGAGCCGCGCTTCCATTTCGACAACAAGAGCTGGGCGCTGCCGGCCTCCGAGGCTGAATACGGTGAGGCGATCAAATCGCTGGACCGCTATATGCAGCGCCTGGGCGATCCGAGCAAAGCCAACGCACAGTTCTATACCCGCGCCGACAACCTCAACAACTGGCTGGGCGATGCGGCGACTCGCCTCGGTTCGTTGTCCCAGCGCTTGTCCGCAAGTGTCGGTCAGGTGCGCTTGAACACCGAAGTGCGCGACCCGGCGCAGGGCGACGCCGGTGAAGTGGAAGTGGTTGAAGGCAGCTACGAGACGCCCTGGCTGCAGATCGATAACGTGTTCTATGAAGCACGTGGCCAGGCTTGGGCCCTGGCGCATCTGCTGCGCGCCATCGAAGTGGACTTCGCCGATGTGCTGGTGAAGAAGAACGCCACCGTCAGCCTGCGCCAGATCATCC
>CAMPJN010000482.1 GCA_946886875.1 uncultured Pseudomonas sp. | reverse complement strand
TCCGGGCGCTCCTGTTCAAGATGCAGATCGGAGATCAGTAGTATCACTCAACGATCTCGGCACGCTCGATGATCACGTCGTCGACCGGCACGTCCTGATGGCCGGACTTCATGGTGGTCGGCACTGCTTTGATCGCGTTGACCACGTCCATGCCTTCGACCACTTCGCCGAATACCGCATAGCCCCAACCTTGTACGGTCGGTGCGCTGTGGTCGAGGAAGCTGTTGTCGGCGACGTTGATAAAGAACTGCGCGGAGGCCGAATGCGGTTCCATGGTACGGGCCATGGCCACGGTGCCGATCTTGTTGGCGACGCCGTTGTTGGCTTCGTTCTTGATGGTGGCGCGGGTGGCTTTCTGCTTCATGCCCGGCTCGAAACCGCCGCCCTGGATCATGAAGTTGCTGATCACGCGGTGGAACACGGTGTTGTCGTAATGGCCTTCTTTCACGTACTGCTTGAAGTTGGCCACGGTTTCCGGCGCTTTGTCTTCGAACAGGTTAAGGGTGATGACGCCATGGTTGGTGTGCAGCTTGATCATGTAGTAGTCGCTCTGTCGAGAAATCCGTGAGCCGGCTCAATTTCCTTTTGATTACGCCGCGTTAGCGTTGCGCAATGAGGATAGAGACGGCTCTTGGGCCTGTCAGGGGGTTGACAGCTTCGGCTATGATAAGCGCTTTGTATAAGCCGGCCTACCCTGAGCGCTTGTCCACGATCCGCTGCGAGATCCTGAACAGGCGCTGAGCCGCGCCCCGCACTCGTTTAAGGACCCCATGAGCAAGCCAGAGACTGTCGCCGCTACGAACTTTCTTCGCCCCATCGTCCAGGCCGATCTGGATTCGGGAAAACACGCCAAGATCGTCACCCGTTTCCCGCCGGAGCCCAATGGCTACCTGCATATCGGCCATGCCAAGTCGATCTGCCTGAACTTCGGCCTGGCCCAGGAATTCGGCGGCGAGTGCAACCTGCGCTTCGACGACACCAACCCGGCCAAGGAAGACCAGGAATACATCGACGCGATCAAAAGCGATGTGCAGTGGCTGGGTTTCCAGTGGGCCGGCGAGGAGCGCTACGCCTCCAACTATTTCGACCAACTGCACGACTGGGCCGTCGAGCTGATCAAGGCCGGCAAGGCCTATGTCGATGACTTGTCGCCGGAACAGGCCCGCGAATACCGCGGTACGCTCAATGAGCCGGGCAAGAACAGCCCGTTCCGCGAGCGTTCGGTGGAAGAAAACCTGGACCTGTTCGCCCGCATGAAGGCCGGCGAGTTCCCCGATGGCGCCCGTTCCCTGCGGGCGAAGATCGATATGGCTTCGCGCAATATGAACCTGCGTGACCCTATCCTTTATCGCATCCGCCACGCTCACCACCACCAGACCGGCGACAAGTGGTGCATCTACCCGAGCTACGACTTCACCCACGGTCAGTCGGACGCCATCGAAGGCATCACCCATTCGATCTGCACCCTGGAGTTCGAAGACCACCGCCCACTGTACGAGTGGTTCCTGAGCAATCTGCCGGTGCCGGCGCAGCCGCGTCAGTACGAATTCGCCCGGCTGAATCTGAACTACACCATCACCAGCAAGCGCAAACTCAAGCAGCTGGTCGATGAAAAACACGTCAACGGCTGGGACGACCCACGTATGTCGACGCTATCGGGCTATCGCCGCCGCGGCTATACGCCGGCGTCGATCCGCACCTTCTGCGATATGGTCGGGGTTAACCGCGCCGGTGGCGTGGTGGATATCGGCATGCTCGAATTCGCCATCCGTGAAGACCTCGACGCCAACGCGGCGCGCGCCATGTGTGTGCTCAAACCCTTGAAGGTAGTGATTACCAACTATCCCGAAGGGAAGAAAGAGAACCTGGAGCTGCCACGCCATCCCAAGCAGGAGATGGGCGTACGTGTGCTGCCGTTCAGCCGCGAAATATATATCGATGCCAGTGACTTCGAAGAAGTCCCGCCGGCCGGCTTCAAGCGCCTGATCCCCGGCGGCGAAGCGCGCCTGCGCGGCAGCTACGTGATCCGCGCCGACGAGGCGATCAAGGACGCCGACGGCAATATCGTTGAACTGCGCTGCAGCTATGACGAAAACACCCTGGGCAAGAACCCCGAAGGGCGCAAGGTCAAGGGCGTGATCCACTGGGTGCCGGCGGCTGAAAGCGTCGAGTGCGAAGTGCGTCTGTACGACCGTCTGTTCCGCTCCGCCAATCCGGAGAAGGACGAAGAGGGCGGCAGCTTCCTCGACAATATCAACCCCGAGTCGCTGGTGGTGCTGAAAGGTTGTCGCGCCGAACCCTCGTTGGCTCAGGCTGTGCCTGAAGAACGCTTCCAGTTCGAGCGCGAAGGCTATTTCTGCGCCGATATCAAGGACAGCAAGCCGGGTGCGCCCGTCTTTAACCGTACCGTAACCCTGCGCGATTCCTGGGCTTGATCAAGCCGGTTGCGCGGTAAACCGGGCCAGCCAGCTGGCCCGTGGTTTCCAAGGAATTCCGATGCTCTCGATCTACAACACGCTGACCAAAAGCAAAGACGTCTTCAAACCGCTGGTGGATAACCAGGTGAGCATGTACGTGTGTGGCATGACGGTTTACGACTTCTGCCATATCGGTCATGCGCGGGTGATGGTGGCGTTCGACGTGGTGACCCGCTGGCTGCGCCATCGCGGCTATGACGTGACCTATGTGCGCAATATCACCGACATCGACGACAAGATCATCAAACGCGCCCAGGAGAACGGTGAGCCGTTCGAGGCGCTGGTCGAACGCATGATCGCTGCCATGCACGAGGACGAAGCGCGCCTCAATGTGCTGCGCCCGGACCAGGAGCCGCGCGCCACCGGGCATATCGCCGGTATGCACGCGATGATCCAGACCCTGATCGACAAGGGTTTCGCCTATGCCGCGGACAATGGCGATGTGTACTACCGGGTCGGCAAGTTTGTCGGCTACGGCAAGCTGTCGCGCCGGAAGATCGAAGACCTGAAGATCGGTGCGCGCATCGAGGTCGACGAAGCCAAGCAGGACCCGCTGGATTTCGTTCTGTGGAAGGGCGCCAAGCCGGGCGAGCCGAGCTGGGATTCGCCCTGGGGCAAGGGGCGTCCGGGCTGGCATATCGAGTGCTCGGTGATGTCGACCTGCTGCCTGGGCGAGACTTTCGACATCCATGGCGGCGGCCCGGACCTGGTGTTCCCGCACCACGAGAACGAGATCGCACAGAGCGAGGCCGCCACTGGCAAGCTCTACGCCAATGCCTGGATGCACGCCGGCGCGGTACGGGTCGACGGCGAGAAGATGTCCAAG
>CAMPJN010000481.1 GCA_946886875.1 uncultured Pseudomonas sp. | reverse complement strand
GTGCGGGCGGCAATCTTACCCGAACGTAACACACTGTCAAACTCTCTGGCTTGGCACAGCTTAGCGCTCTGTTATCATCGACCTCGACTCTGGTCACGGAACCATCCGCCACTACAGGAGCGTCGCCATGCAAGAACAAAATTACGCACTCGATCATGTGCAGGTTGAACAGCAAGAAGTTAGCCGCGTCCTGCGCAACACCTACGGCCTGCTTGCCATCACCCTTGCCTTCAGCGGCCTGGTGGCATTCATCGCACAACGCGCCAACGTGCCTTATCCGAATATTTTCGTGGTGCTGATCGGCTTCTACGGCCTGTTCTTCCTCACCGCCAAACTGCGCAATTCGCCATGGGGTCTGGTTTCCACCCTGGCACTGACCGGCTTCATGGGTTACACCTTGGGCCCAATCCTCAATCGCTACATGGGCATGGCCAACGGCGCTGAAGTAGTCAGCTCGGCATTCGCCATGACGGCGTTGGTGTTCTGTGGTCTGTCGGCCTATGTGCTGACCACCCGCAAGGACATGAGCTTTCTCAGCGGCTTCATCACCGCCGGGTTCTTCGTTCTGATCGGCGCCATGGTGGCTGGCTTCTTCTTCCAGATCAGCGGCCTGCAACTGGCGATCAGCGCCGGCTTCGTGCTGTTCTCCTCGGCCTGCATCCTGTTCCAGACCAGCGCGATCATCCACGGCGGCGAGCGCAACTACATCATGGCGACCATCAGCCTGTATGTATCGATCTACAACCTGTTTGTCAGCCTGCTGCAGATCTTCGGCATCATGGGCGGCGACGACTGATAGTCGAAGCCTTTCCCTAAGCCCGCTTCGGCGGGCTTTTTCATGCCTGCACTGCGCATCTTGGCCGTTCACGCCGTATCATTGCCTCAGTTCTCTCTATCCGGCCTTGTCATGAAATTCGCCATCGCCCTATTCTCCCCCGCCCACGCGCCCTCCTCGCGCCGCGCCTTGCGTTTCGCCCAAGCGGCGTTAGCTGGCGGCCACGAAATCGTGCGGCTGTTCTTCTATCAGGATGGCGTGCACAGCGCCGCCAGCAATGCAGTCACCGCCCAGGACGAGCTCGATATGAGCGCGCAATGGCGCGAATTCGTGCGCGAGCATGGGCTGGACGCAGTGGTGTGCATTGCCGCCGCTTTGCGGCGCGGCGTGCTGAACGAAGAGGAAGCGCAGCGCTACGATCGCCCGGCGGCTAACCTCGAGGCGCCATGGGAGCTTTCCGGCCTTGGGCAATTGCACGAAGCGACGCAAAGCGCCGATCGCCTGATCTGTTTCGGAGGGCCATGAGATGAGTCAGTCACTGCTGATTATCAGCCGGCAACCGCCCTGGAGCGGCCCCGGCGCCCGTGAAGCCCTGGATATCGCCCTGGCCGGCGGCGCCTTCGATCTGCCGATCGGCCTGCTGTTTCTCGACGACGGGGTGTTGCAACTCACCGCGGGGCAAAAGCCCGGCGATTTGCAACAGAAGGACCTGAGCGCCAACCTGCAAGCCCTGCCGATGTTCGGCGTGGAATCACTCTATGCGTCGGCGCGCAGCCTGCAAGAACGTGGCGTGAATGATCAGACACTGAACCTGACGGTGGATGTGCTGGATGACTCGGCCCTGACTGCGCTTATCGACCGTTACGACCAGGTGATTACCCTCTGATGGCCACTCTGCATGTGCTTTCCCATTCGCCTTTTAGCGACAGCCGCTTGAACAGTTGCTTGCGCCTGCTCGGCGGCAACGATGGCCTGCTGCTTTGCGGCGATGCCGTCTATGCCCTGCAAGCCGGTACGGCGCAGCGCCAGGCGCTAGAGCTGATGCCCGAAAGCATTGGCCTGTACGCTCTGGAAGAGGATATCCAGGCGCGCGCCATCGAGCCCCCGGCGCGGGTGCAACTGGCGGACTATCCGGCGTTCGTCGCGCTCAGCTGCCGTTTCGACAAGGTCAACGCCTGGCTATGAATGCACTGATTGTCGATGGCCGGCCCATCGAGCTGGACAAGGACGGTTATCTGGCGGATCTAACGGACTGGTCGCAGCCAGTAGCCGAAGCACTCGCGCAGCAGGAGCAACTGACGCTCAGTGCCGAGCACTGGGAAATTCTTCTGCTGCTGCGTGCCTTCTACGACGAATTCCAGCTATCGCCCGCCAACCGCCCGCTGATCAAGTACGCGGCGCTTAAACTGGGTCCGGAGAAAGGCAACAGCCTCAACCTCAACCGTTTATTCAAAGGCACCCCCGCCAAACTCGCCGCCAAGCTGGCGGGCCTGCCCAAACCGACGAATTGCCTATGAACCTCGTTACCCCTGCAGAACACCCTTTCGCCCAGTTCGTGCGCATCCTCGGCAAGGGCAAGCGCGGTGCGCGCAACCTGACCCGCGAGGAAGCCCGCGAGGCCATGGGCATGCTGCTCGACGGCAAAGTCGAAGATACTCAGCTGGGCGCCTTTCTGATGCTGCTAAGGCACAAGGAAGAAAGCGCCGAAGAAATGGCCGGTTTTGCCGAAGCGGTTCGCGAGCGCCTGCACGCCCCGGCGATCCAGGTCGACCTGGACTGGCCGAGTTATGCCGGCAAGAAGCGCCACCTGCCCTGGTTTCTGCTCGCGGCCAAAGCCCTGGCCAATAGCGGCGTGCGCATCCTCCTGCACGGCGGTGGCGCCCACACGGCCGGACGCATGTACACGGAGCAATTGCTCGAACCGCTGCAGATTCCCCTGTGCCACAGCTGGGACGAGATCGCGCAGACCCTGGATCGACAGCAGCTGGCGTTTATCCCCCTGGGCGACTGGATGCCGCAACTGCAACGAATGATCGACCTGCGCAATATCCTCGGCCTGCGCTCACCGATTCACTCACTGACCCGCATTCTCAACCCGTTGCGCGCGCGCTGCGGCCTGCAGAGCATCTTCCATCCCGGCTATCAGGGAGTGCATCGCGAAGCCAGCCAGTTGCTCGGCGACTGTGCCGTGGTGATCAAGGGCGAAGGCGGCGAAATCGAGATCAACCCCGACGCCATCAGCCATCTATATGGCACCGCCAATGGCGAGAACTGGGATGAAGACTGGCCAGCGCTATCACCGCAAAGGCACGTCAAACCAGCTTCGCTCGAGCCCGCGCATTTGCAGCGCTTCTGGCTCGGCGAAATCGAGGACGATTACGGCCAGCTCGCCGTGGTCAGCAGCATGGCGCTGGCGCTGAGAAGCCTCGGGCATTCGCGGGAAGAGGCCTTGAAGGATGCGCGGCAGCGCTGGGACAAGCGACTTCTATCGAACTAGCCGATGGTAAACGGCGGTTTTTTGCACCTTTCAATC
>CAMPJN010000480.1 GCA_946886875.1 uncultured Pseudomonas sp. | reverse complement strand
CGGCGCGGTCAGCCAGATGGACGAGATGACCCAGCAGAACGCGGCGCTGGTCGAAGAAGCCGCGGCCTCGGCCGAATCGCTGCTCGATCAGGCCTCGGAAATGTCCCAGGCGGTGGCGGTATTCAAGTTCGACCAGGCCAGCGAGCGCGGCCCGAGCGAAGCGCGCAAGATCCCCCGCGCCGCGCCACGCGCCGTTCCGCCCCCTGCGCGCCAGGCACGCAACCCGAGCAAAAGCCTGCCCAAGGTGGGCCAGGGTAAGGACAGCGAGTGGGAGGAGTTCTGACAGCCCCTTGCAGAACCTGGCGAGCGACGGCTATGGGTTATGACTGAATTACAGGCAGTGCGCGAGTTCCTCTATACCCGGGCCGATTTCGAGCGGATCCGCGGCCTGCTCTATCGACGCGCCGGTATCAGCCTCGCCGACAGCAAGGCGCAGATGGTCTACAGCCGCCTGAGTCGGCGCCTGCGCCATCTCGGCCTGAGCGGCTTCAGCGATTATTTCGAGGCCCTCGAACGGGATGCGCAGGAGTGGCAGCAATTCGTCAACGCCCTGACCACCAACCTGACCGCGTTCTTCCGCGAGGCTCACCACTTTGAGCAACTGGCCGCCTACCTGCGCCAGCACGCCCAGACGCAGCGCAGGTTGCGCATCTGGTGCGCGGCATCGAGCACCGGCGAGGAAGCCTACTCCCTGGCCATCGCCTGCATGGAAGCCCTGGCCAGCCGCCAGCCGCCGGTGTCGATCATCGCCTCGGACATCGACACAGGGGTGCTGACCACCGCCTGCCAGGGCATCTATCCACTAGAGCGGGTGGAACAGCTTTCGCTGCAGCGCAAGCAGCGTTTCTTTCTCCGCGGCAAGGGCAGCCAGGCCGGCAAGGTCAGGGTGCGCGACGAGTTGCGCGAGCTGATCGAGTTCCGCCAGATCAACCTGCTCGACCCGCACTGGGGCATCGACGGCGGGCTGGACATCATCTTCTGCCGCAATGTGATGATCTATTTCGACAAGCCGACGCAGAACCGCCTGCTCGAACGCATGGTCGCCCTGCTGCGTCCCGATGGCCTGTTCTTCGCCGGCCACTCGGAAAGTTTTATCCAGGCCGGCCATCTGGTCACGCTGATCGGCCGCACGGTCTATCGCCCGGCACCGAGGCGAGCTTGAGCATGCAACTCGACTACGACAGCGCATTGGCGCCCAACGGCTACTACGACCCCCATTTCGAATGCGAGGCGGTGAAGATCCTGCCCGGCGAATACTTCGTCACCCCGCGCGACATCCTGATCGTCACCGTGCTCGGCTCCTGCGTCTCGGTGTGCCTGCGCGATCGCCAGAGCGGCATCGGCGGCATGAACCATTTCATGCTGCCGGGTAACAGTGAGGAAGGTTTCGGCCCGGTGTCGTCCTCGGCGCGCTACGGCGTCTACGCCATGGAGCTGCTGATCAACCAGTTGCTCAAGCTCGGCGCCCAGCGTCATCGGCTCGAGGCCAAGGTGTTCGGCGGCGGCTGCGTGCTGCGCGGCATCACCGCCAACAATGTCGGCCAACGCAACGTCGATTTCGCCCTCGACTACCTGCATACCGAAGGCATCGAACTGCTCGCCGAAGACCTGCTGGATATCTACCCGCGCAAGGTCTATTTCTTCCCCGCCAGCGGCCGGGTATTGGTGAAAAAACTAAAAAGCCTGAACAACAGCACCCTGCTCGACCGCGAAGCGGACTACAGCCTGCGCATCAGGAAGGTTCCAGTCGGCGGCGCTATCGATTTGTTCTGAGGGGAACGCATATGCCGATCAAAGTACTGGTGGTCGACGATTCCGCGCTGATCCGCGCCCTGCTCAAGGAGATCATCGGCGCTGATCCCGAGTTGCAGCTGGTAGGGGCTGCACCGGACGCCTTCGTCGCTCGCGACCTGGTCAAGCAGTTCAGCCCCGACGTGATCACCCTGGATATCGAAATGCCGCGCATGGACGGCCTGGCCTTCCTGGAGAAACTGATGGCCGCGCGGCCGACGCCGGTGGTGATGATTTCCTCGCTGACCGAAAGCGGCGCCGAGGCGACTTTTCGTGCCCTCGAACTGGGCGCGGTGGATTTCGTCGCCAAACCCAAGCTGGGCATCCGTGAAGGTATGGAGGCTTATGCCGCGACTATCCGCGACAAGATCAAGGCTGCCAGCCTCGCCCGTCTGCGGCCGCGCAGCAATTTGGCCGCGGCTCTGGCTGTCACGGAAAAGGCCGCCAGCGTGACGCGCGCACCTATCGTCGGCACCGAGAAGATCATCGCCATCGGTGCCTCCACCGGCGGTACCGAGGCGATCAAGGAGGTGCTGATCGGCATGCCGGCCGACAGCCCCGGTATCGTCATCACCCAACATATGCCGCCGGGTTTCACCCGCACCTTCGCCGAGCGCCTGGACCGCTTGTGCCGCCTCCGCGTGGTCGAAGCCCAGGGCGGCGAACGCATCCTCCCCGGCCACGCCTTCGTCGCCCCCGGCGACCATCATCTGCTGGTCGAGCGCTCCGGCGCCAACTACCTCACCCGCCTCTCGGATGGCCCGCAGGTGCATCGCCACCGGCCCGCCGTGGACCCGATGTTTCAATCCCTGGCGCAGTGCGCCGGGCGTAACGTGATAGCCGCGCTGCTGACCGGTATGGGCAAGGACGGCGCCCTCGGCCTGCGCGATATCCAGCAGGCCGGCGGCCACACCATCGCCCAGGACGAGGCCAGTTGCGTGGTCTACGGCATGCCGCGCGAAGCCGTGACACTCGGCGCCGCCGCGGAAATCCTGGCGCTGGAGCGGATCGCCGAGGCGCTGAGCCAGCAGGCCAGGCAGCGCGGCGGCGGCAACCGCGTCTGAAGCGCCAATGCCAACAGCCGAGCCTTAAGCGGAACGACGGAAAGCCTTGGGCTTATTCGCCGGTCTGGCTATACTTCGCCAGCTTCACGCGCGCGGCCAGCTCCGCGCGTGCCCGCCACCTGTCCGAGGGGCGCTGCAGCAAAACCCGGCATACGGGGATTTGTCAGGCTCGGATGGGGCGTTAACCATACGCATCAACGGCGCCCATTCGACTCAAACGAATGGAGAACTCATTTATGAGCGCTGTACTGACGCCTGCCGGTTTCAATGACTTCAAAGTCGCCGACATTTCCCTGGCCGCCTGGGGCCGCCGCGAAACCATCATCGCCGAGTCGGAAATGCCCGCGCTGATGGGCCTGCGCCGCAAGTATGCCGGCGAACAGCCGCTGAAAGGCGCGAAGATCATCGGCTGCATCCACATGACCATCCAGACCGCGGTGCTGATCGAAACCC
>CAMPJN010000479.1 GCA_946886875.1 uncultured Pseudomonas sp. | reverse complement strand
CGCTGGCGCCGCTGCACAACCCGGCCAATCTGCTGGGCATCGAAGCGGCGATGAAACTGTTCCCCAATCTGGTGCATGTCGCGGTGTTCGACACCGCGTTTCACCAGACCCTGCCCGAACACGCTTACCGCTATGCCGTGCCGCAAGCGCTGTACCGCGAGCACGGCGTGCGCCGTTACGGCTTTCACGGCACCAGCCACCGCTTCGTCAGTCACCGTGCCGCCGAGCTGGCCGGCTTGTCGATCGGCGACAGCAGTTGGTTGGTCGCCCACCTGGGCAACGGCTGCTCGACCTGCGCCATCGTCAACGGCCAGAGCCGCGACACCAGCATGGGCCTGACGCCGCTGGAAGGCCTGGTGATGGGTACCCGCAGCGGCGATGTCGATCCCAACCTGCACAGCCACCTGGCCCGCACCCTGGGTTGGAGCCTGGAGCAGATCGACGAGATGCTGAATAAACAAAGCGGCCTGCTTGGCCTCTCCGGGTTGTCCAACGATATGCGCAGCCTGGAACAAGCCCGCGAGCAGGGTCATGCCGGCGCCACCCTGGCCATCGAAGTGTTCTGCTACCGCCTGGCCAAATCCCTGGCGGCGATGAGCTGCGCCCTGCCGCAACTGGATGGGTTGATCTTCACCGGCGGCATCGGCGAGAACTCGCCGCTGATCCGCAGCAAGACGGTCGCCCACCTGAAACTGCTCAACCTGGCCTTGGACAAAGAAGCCAACGCACGCAATATTCGTGGTGTCAGCGGGCCGATTCACGCCTACGGCCACCCGCGCGTGCTGGTGGTGCCAACCAACGAAGAGCGGCAGATTGCCCTGGATACCCTCGCGCTGCTCGATCATTGAGTTAGCGCAACGAATGCCAGCCGTTGGGCTTCGCTACGCTCAGCGCCAACCTACCTGTCGCGCACGCCTGTAACGCAATGGAGACTTTATGCACACCTTTTTCATCGCCCCCACCGGTTTCGGTGTCGGTCTCACCTCCATCAGCCTGGGCCTGGTTGGTGCCTTGGAACGTACCGGCCTCAAGGTCGGTTTCTTCAAGCCCATCGCCCAGCCGCACCAGGGCGATGCCGGCCCAGAGCGCTCCAGCGAACTGATCGCCCGCACCCATGGTCTGCATTCGCCGAAACCGCTGGCGCTGACCCATGTCGAGCGGATGCTCGGCGACGGGCATCTGGATGAGCTGCTCGAACAGATCATCAGCCTCTACCACGAGGCCGCCGCCGGCAAGGACGTGGTCATCGTCGAAGGCATGGTGCCGACCCGCCAGGCCAGCTATGCGGCGCGGATCAACCTGCACCTGGCCAAGAGCCTGGACGCCGAGGTGATCCTGGTGTCGGCGCCGGATCAGGACAGCCTCAACGAGCTGTGCGATCGCGTGGATATCCAGGCGCAATTGTTCGGTGGGCCGAAAGACCCGAAAGTTCTGGGCCTGATTCTCAACAAGGTCCGCACTGATAGCAGCCTCGAGGTGTTCGTCGAGCGACTCAGAGAGCTTTCGCCATTGCTGCGCAACGGCGATTTCCGTTTGCTCGGCTGCATTCCCTGGCTCGATGAACTGAACGCTCCACGTACCCGCGACATCGCCGATCTGCTCGGCGCGCGGGTGCTCAACGCCGGCGATTACGAACAACGGCGCATGCTCAAGATCGTGCTCTGCGCCCGCGCCGTGGCCAATACCGTGCAATTGCTCAAGCCAGGCACGCTGGTGGTCACCCCCGGCGACCGCGACGACATCATCCTCTCCGCCAGCCTGGCGGCGATGAACGGCACGCCCCTGGCCGGCCTGCTGCTGTGCAGCGATTTCGCCCCCGACCCACGGATTCTCGAATTGTGCCGCGGCGCACTGCACAGCGGCCTGCCGGTGATGACCGTAAGCACTGGTTCCTACGACACCGCGACCAACCTCAACCGGCTGAACAAGGAAATACCGGTCGACGACAAGGAGCGCGCGGACAAAGTCGCCGACTACGTCGCCAGCCATATCGACCATGAATGGCTGTTCGCCCGCTGCGGCACGCCGCGCGAGCTGCGTATGTCGCCGTCGGCGTTCCGCTATCAACTGGTGCAGCGGGCCAAGGCGGCGAACAAGCGCATCGTCCTGCCCGAAGGCAGCGAGCCGCGCACGGTCAAAGCCGCGGCCATCTGCCAGGCCCGCGGCATCGCCCGCTGCGTGCTGCTGGCCAAGCCGGAAGACGTACACGCGGTAGCCCGGGCACAGGGCATCGAATTGCCCGAAGGCTTGGAAATTCTCGACCCGGATCTGATTCGCGAGCGCTATGTCGCACCCATGGTCGAACTGCGCAAAGGCAAGGGTCTGAACGCGCCCATGGCCGCGGCGCAACTGGAGGACACCGTGGTGCTGGGCACCATGATGCTGGCCCTGGACGAGGTCGACGGTCTGGTTTCCGGCGCCATCCACACCACCGCCAACACCATTCGCCCGGCGCTGCAACTGATCAAGACCGCACCCGGCTACAAGCTGGTGTCCTCGGTGTTCTTCATGCTGTTGCCGGACCAAGTGGTGGTTTACGGCGATTGCGCGGTCAACCCCGACCCCACGGCGCCGGAGCTGGCGGAAATCGCCCTGCAAAGCGCGGCCTCGGCCAAGGCCTTCGGCATCCCACCGCGGGTGGCGATGCTCAGCTATTCCACCGGCGACTCGGGCACCGGCGAGGAAGTCGAGAAAGTCCGCGAGGCCACCCGCCTGGCCAAACAGCTCGCTCCCGACCTGCTGCTCGACGGGCCGTTGCAATACGACGCCGCGGCGATCGAAAGCGTCGGCCGGCAAAAGGCGCCGAACAGCCCGGTAGCCGGTCACGCCACGGTATTCGTATTCCCCGACCTGAACACCGGCAACACCACCTACAAGGCGGTGCAACGCAGCGCCGACTGCATCAGCGTCGGCCCGATGCTGCAGGGTTTGCGCAAGCCAGTGAACGACCTGTCGCGCGGAGCCTTGGTCGACGACATCGTCTATACCATCGCCCTGACCGCGATCCAGGCCGCCAATCTGACCGAATAAGGGACGGGCCGCGCACTGGTAGCGCGGGTGACATCCGCAGGAGCCCGCGAGAACCGCTCCCGGATTGCATCCGGGCTACGGTCGCAGCTGATCGTTCCCACGTGGACGGTTCGACGACTCGATGTGGGAACGATCAAAGTCACTCAATGGTGCTGCGCGTTGCTTTTGTCGTGTGGCGGTCGAATACACCGTTTGCCCCAACCATGGTCGACCAAAAAACTTGTGCAGGAACATAGGATCCTCCGGCCTTTTCCATTATTCGGAGCTAGACCAGTGATCCAGGGT
>CAMPJN010000478.1 GCA_946886875.1 uncultured Pseudomonas sp. | reverse complement strand
TGTTCGTCAGCCATGGCAGCGAAGACCAGCAGGCGCTGATCAAGCGCATGGGCCGCGGCCTGTTGGTGACCGAACTGATGGGGCAGGGCTTGAACATGGTCACCGGCGATTACTCGCGCGGCGCTGGCGGCTATTGGGTGGAAAACGGCGAGATCCAGTTCCCGGTACAGGAAGTGACTATTGCCGGCAATTTGCGCGACATGTTCAAGCAGATAGTCGCGGTGGGTAGCGACCTGGAGCTGCGCAGTAATATCCGCACCGGCTCGGTACTGATCGAGCGGATGACGGTGGCTGGGAGCTAGGAGCGGCTGCGGCGTCGGTCGGGTCGCGCCGCGCAGGTTAGCGGCGCGTGCCGCTGATCTTGGGCTGCTGCCGTATTAAGACGCCGCGTAACCCGACAAGGGGATATAGCGGCTATTGCGAGGTGTTGGCTTACGGCGCGCCAAACGCTTTAGCTTGCTCGTCGATTGAATGGAGGCGCCTAACCCAGTGCCTATTCGCCTTCGTCGAAGTAGTTGTTGATCAGTTCGATCAAAGCATTCAGCGCATCTTCTTCCTGCTCGCCTTCGGTGTGCAGCCAGATGGCCGTGCCTTTGCCGGCGGCCAGCATCATTACGGCCATGATGCTTTTGCCGTCCACCAGGCTTTCCGCGCTGCGGCCGACTCTGACCTGGCAGGGAAACTGTCCGGCTACGCCGACAAACTTGGCGGCTGCGCGTGCATGCAGTCCCAGCTTGTTGATGATGGTGATTTCGCAGGAGGGCATCGCGGCAATTCCTTAACTCAAGTCGCGGTGGCGAACCTGGACGTTCTTCAAGATCGGTTTAAGAGCCTCGCCCAGACGGTTGGCCAGGTATACCGAACGATGATGGCCGCCGGTGCAGCCGATCGCGACCGTTACATAGGCGCGATTACTGGCGGCGAAACGCGGTAACCACTTGGTCAGGTAGGTGAAGATGTCCTGATACATGTCCTCAACATCGGCCTGGGCGGACAGGTAATCCACCACTGGTTGATCGAGGCCCGAGTAGTCGCGCAAATCCGGCTTCCAGTAGGGGTTGGGTAGGCAGCGAACGTCGAACACCAGGTCGGCATCCACTGGCATGCCACGCTTGAAACCGAACGACTCAACCAGAAAGGCGGTGCCCGGCTCGGGCTGATTGAGCAGGCGCAGTTTCAGGCTGTCGCGCAATTGATACAGGTTGAGGTGGGTGGTGTCGATCTTCAGGTCGGCCAGATCGATGATCGGGCCAAGCAGCAGGCTTTCGTCGGCAATCGCCTCCGCCAGCGAGCGGCTCTCGTTGGTCAGCGGGTGGCGTCTGCGGGTTTCGGAAAAGCGCTTGAGCAGCGTCTCTTCGTCCGCATCCAGGTAAATCACATCGCATTTGATGTGGCGCGCACGCACTTCGTCGAGCAACGCCGGGAAGCGTTTGAGCTGGCTGGGCAGGTTGCGCGCATCTATCGACACCGCGACTTGCGGCAGCAGAGATTCGGTATGCAGCAGGGTGCGCTCGGCAAGCTCTGGTAGCAGGCCGGCGGGTAAATTGTCGATGCAATAAAAACCATTGTCCTCGAGCACATCGAGTGCGGTGCTTTTGCCGGAGCCGGAGCGACCGCTGACGATGATCAGACGCATGTTTAGGCTCGATTGAGTTGGCTTTGGGTATCCACCACCACCTGATACAGGGCTTCGCTGCTCGGTGCTTGGCGCAGTTGCTCGCGTACCTCGCTACGGTCGAGCATGCTGGCGATCTGGCGCAGCAGTTCCAGGTGCTCGTCGGTGGCCGCTTCTGGTACCAACAGCACGAACAGCAGATCTACGGGGGCACCGTCGATGGCGTCGAAGTCCACCGCCGCATCTAGCCTCAGCACTGCGCTGATGGGGGCGTTGCAGCCGGGCAGGCGGCAATGCGGAATAGCGATGCCATTGCCGAAGCCGGTTGAGCCAAGCTTTTCGCGGGCTATCAAGCTTTCGAAAATGTCCTGGCCATCCAGGTCGGGCAACTCGTGCGCGATCAGATTGGCGATTTGTTCGAGGACACGTTTTTTACTGCCGCCCGGCACGTTCACCAGGGAACGGCCGGGGGTCAGGATATTTTCAAGTCGGATCATAGGAGGTTGGCGATGTCAGCGGGCCATTGCGCCCTGTTGACGGTCGAGCTGCTTTTCCTTGTGCTTGATGAGTTGTCGGTCGAGTTTGTCGGTCAGTAAGTCGATGGCTGCGTACATGTCGTCATGTTCAGCGTTGGCGACGACTTCGCCGCCGGCAATGTGCAGGGTGGCTTCGATTTTCTGCTTGAGTTTCTCGACCTCCATGGTGACTTGCACATTGGTGATCTTATCGAAGTGGCGCTCCAATCGGCCGAGTTTTTCGTCGATGTAGTCGCGTAGGGCGTCGGTCACATCCAGCTGGTGTCCACTGATGTTGACTTGCATACCGCTTTCTCCTTGTTGCCGTGCATGAGAGACAGGCCTATGGGCCTGCCACCGGAACACTTTGGCGTGGAAGACTCTAACAACCTGAGCCTGGCACTGGCGTAATCGACTTATGGACAGTATGGCTGCTTTCGGCGAAATACGTGGCCGGATATGTGGCGTGCAGTGTTATCGAGCTTCCGTGTCGTGCTGCCTTACATCAGTCGCTTGCGTTCGCTTGAGGGCGCTATACCAAGGGATTCACGGTATTTGGCGACTGTGCGACGGGCGACTTGGATGCCTTGTGCCTCCAGTAAACCAGCGATCTTGCTGTCACTCAACGGCTTTTTTGCATTTTCCGCGGCAACCAGTTTTTTGATGATCGCGCGGATCGCGGTGGACGAGCATTCACCGCCTTCGGAGGTGCTGACATGGCTGGAAAAGAAGTATTTCAGCTCGTAGATGCCGCGCGGGGTATGCATGAATTTCTGCGTGGTAACCCGCGAAATGGTCGATTCGTGCATGCCCACCGCCTCGGCGATATCGTGCAGTACCAGCGGTTTCATCGCTTCGTCGCCGTAGTCGAGAAAGCCGCGTTGATGCTCCACGATCTGGGTGGCAACCTTCATCAGGGTTTCGTTGCGGCTCTGCAGGCTCTTGATGAACCAGCGCGCTTCCTGCAATTGGTTGCGCATAAAGGTGTTGTCCGCGCTGGCGTCTGCGCGTTTGACGAAGCCGGCATACTGCGCATTGACCCGCAGGCGCGGCATGGCCTCCTGGTTCAATTCGACCAGCCAGCGGTCGTTGTGCTTGCGCACTATGACGTCGGGAACCACATATTCCGGCTCGCTCGATTCGATTTGCGAGCCTGGGCGCGGGTTGAGGCTCTGGATCAATTCGATGACCTGGCGCAGCTCGT
>CAMPJN010000477.1 GCA_946886875.1 uncultured Pseudomonas sp. | reverse complement strand
GGTAGAGGGTGAGGATTTCATCCTTGGACAGGTGCCATTCCAGCTGCAAGGTGCGCCACAGTTGTTTGAGTTTGCCGGGGTAGCTGCGGGCATGCGGGTCGAGCAGCCGCGCGACCTGCATCGACAGAGTGCTGCCGCCGGACAGCACGCGCCCGCCGCTGAGGTTCTGCCAGGTCGCACGGCCCAGAGCCAGCGGGTTGACGCCGAGATGGTGGTAGAACCAGCGGTCCTCGTAGGTCAGCAGCGCTTCCAGGTAATAGGGTGAAACCTCGCCGGGGCTGACCGGGTAGCGCCATACGCCGTCGCGGTCAGCGAAGCGCCACAGCGGCGTGCCATCCTCGGCCAGTACTACTCGGGCCAGATCGTCTTCGGGCAACGGCAGTGGGAACAGACGGTCGGCGGCGAACAGCAGCAGCGCCAGGCACAGCGGCGCTGCCAGCCATGGGCGGCGCAGCACGGGCCATAACCTGGCTCCCCAGCCGGTCAGCTTCAACACACGAATCTCCTGGATGGCATCCTGCGGCCGCTCTTGTAGCTTGAATGCGCTCGGCAAGCAATCGCGAAGCGGTTTTGTCGAATGACTGGCACACTAGCCCGCAGCATCCGCATTGGATAGGAACAGAACAGTATGAGTGTTGAAGGTTTTTTTGAATCGCTCGGCCAGGCATTCGGCACGATCATCCGCTTTATCGTTGAAGGTTTGAGCGGTTTCTTTGGCATGCTCGGCGGCGCCGTCGGCAGCTTTATCGACGGCATGTCCAAAGCCCTGGGCGTGACTCCGTCACTGCTCAGCATCGCCGTGCTGATCATTGGCCTGTGGCTGCTCTATCTGGCCGTACGGGCGTTTATCAAGCGCTCGATCATCGCCGGGCTGATCTGGACGGTGCTGGGGCTGTGGTTGTTGAGCGGGTTGATCGGGTAGTTACCTATTGCAGACCTCCTTGTCCGCAAGACTTCCCCGGATTACATCCGGGCTACCAGAGCACGCGCCTGTGTAGCCTGGATGAAATCCGGGATGGTCTCGCAGCCTTGTAGGGCTAGTTGTTGCAACCTGCGGGACCTCCTTGTCCGAATCATTTCCCCGGATTGCATCCGGGCTACAAAAGCCGGGATGCAACCCAGGGGTAGGCTTAGCGTTCCTCGATCACCATTCGCGCCGGGGTTTCGCCCAGGGCTTGCCAGTTCGGCCGGTACATGGATTCGACCAGGGGTGGCGGTACGCGGTAGCTGCCGGGGGTGACGGCGCGGGCCAGGTAGAGCAGGTGGGTGGTGTCGTAGCCGTTTACATCAATGGCCGCGACGTAGCGATCACCGCGGAACTCCTGGTGTTTGATCGCGGCGTTCTGCATCGACTTGTGCCACTCCTGCACGGCGCTGCTGGCGTCTGCCAGACTGGCTGAGCTTTGCCCGAGGTTCTGGTTTTCCAGCTCCAGGCCCGCGGGCAACAAGTCGACTACCAGCGCATCCGGCACCCGTTGCTTGGCCGCTACGCCCAGGTGAACCAGCACCAGTTCGCCGCTTTTCAGCGCCGTAAGATCCAACGGCCGGCCGTCCATACCCAGGTATTCGCGGTAGATGCTCAGGTTCTCGCCGCCAGCGGCTGGCGCCTTGGCCGGATAACCGGAGAGGGTCAGTTGCTGGTACAGCGGCGCTTCGCCGGGGTTAGCGATAGTCAGCGGCGCGGCCAGCTCGTCGCCGTCCAGCTTGAGCCCGGATTGGGCATTGCTCAGGGCGAATTCGAAACTGCCGCTGCGCAGATCGGCGCGCCAGTTCGGCTCGGGTTTGTTCAGCAGATTGCGCCCGGCCAGGTACAGCGAGTTACGCTCCTGGGTCGACAGCCAACGGTTGCCGGCCATTTCGTCGGCCAGGTTGAACAGGCGTTCTTCGCGGCGATTGGCGGCCAGGTCGTGCTCCTCCAGCAGCGCCATGATCAGCGCCTGATCGCGCAGCGGGCTGCCGTAGTCGGCCATCCAACGGTCGGTTTCGCGACCGCGGGCCAGGCCGGCGGCCAGTAGTTCATCGGCGCGCGGCTGGTCGCCCATCTTCTGCAGTGCTACCGCCAACTGCACCAGCGGCAAGCCGGAGGCAGCATCGGCACGGCGTTCATAGAGGCTGCGCAAGGCACCAAGCGGCGCCTGTTGGCTGCGCGCCAGTACATAACCGGCATAGGCCTGCACGGCGAAGCGGCTATGGTTGACGTCGTCGCTGTAGCTGACTTCGATCAGGTTGCGTTCCTGCACGTAACGCAGCAGGCGCTCGCTGGCCTTTTTCAGCGCCTCGTCCGGTACGCCAAAGCCCTGTTCGCGGGCGCGCAGGAGGAAGTCGGTGACATAGGCGCTGAGCCAATATTCCTCCTCGCTGTCCGCGCCCCACAGGCCGAAGCTGCCGTTGTAGCGCTGCATGCTGAGCAGGCGTTCGATGCCCAGTTCGATCGAACGCTTGCGCTGCTCGTCCGACTCGCCGGTGATGCCCAAGCGTTTGAGGCTGGCGGCATCGGCATACAGCGAGGGATACAGGCCGCTGGTGGTTTGCTCCAGGCAGCCATAGGGATAGGCCTTAAGTGCGCGTATATGCTCGCCGAGGTTGAGCGGCGGACGACTGGAAATCGCCAGGCGCGCCTCCAGCCCAGCGGGCTCGAAAGCCTCCAGGGCACCGGCCGGCAGGCTCCAGGTCTGCTCCTTGAGCACCGCGCGGAAGTGCTGCAGCTGCGCCGGATAGGCCGGACGCACGCCCAGGGTCCACTCGCGGCTGAACGGCGGCAGTTCTTCATCCGGCAAGCTCAGCCCTTGCACGCTGACCTTGACCCGACCCTGGCCATAACCGCCGAGGGCGCGCACCGGGATGCGCAGGATGGTGCGTGCGCCATCGGCGAGGTTAACCGCCGTCGCCGCGGCGGGCTGGATCAGGTTCAGTTGCCCTTCGGCGCTCAGTTGCACCTTGAGTTGCTGGGCCTGGCCCGAGAGGTTGCTCAGGTCCAGGGCCAGGGTGGTTTCGTCGCCACCGGCGAGGAAGCGCGGCGCCGAGAGTTCAGCGATCAGCGGCGCGGCCACCACGGTTTTGCCTTCGGCCATGCCGTAGCGCTCGTCGCTCCAGGCTTGCGCCATCAGCCGCAGCTCGCCGTTGAAGTCGGGGATATTCAGGCTGACTTCGCCCTCACCCTGCTCGTTCAGGCGCAGCGGCTGGCTTTGCAGCGCCACTATCAGCACGCTGGTATCCGGACGCTTGCCGCCGGCGGCCAGCGCCGCGTCGCCACCGAAGGCCAGGCTGGCCACCCGGCCCTGGCCGGCCTCGATCAACTGACCGTAGATATCCAACTGGTCGGCGCCATAAGCCTTAC
>CAMPJN010000476.1 GCA_946886875.1 uncultured Pseudomonas sp. | reverse complement strand
ATCACTGCCAGACCATAGATCTGGTGGAATTCGAAAGCTTCGGTATCGGCGGTGCCGGTCATCCCGGACAGCTTGCTGTAAAGGCGGAAGTAGTTCTGGAAGGTGGTCGAAGCCAGGGTCTGGCTTTCCGCCTGAATCGGCAGTGCCTCTTTGGCTTCGATCGCCTGGTGCAGGCCTTCGGACAAACGACGGCCCGGCATGGTGCGGCCGGTGTGCTCGTCGATCAGCAGCACCTGGTTGTTCTGCACTATGTATTCGACGTTGCGGTGGAACAGTTTGTGCGCACGCAGTGCCGAATACACGTGGGTCAGCAGGCCGAGGTTGTGCGCCGAATAAAGGCTCTCGCCTTCGGCCAGCAAACCGACTTCGCTGAGGATTTCCTCGACGTACTGGTGGCCGGCCTCATTCAGTTCGACCTGACGGGCTTTCTCGTCGATCTTGTAGTGGCCTTCCTGGGTGACCACGCCTTCCTCTTCCTCGATGTGCTGCTTGAGGCGGGGGATCAGCTTGTTGATTTCGGTGTACAGCCTGGAGCTGTCTTCGGCTTGGCCGGAGATGATCAGCGGGGTGCGGGCTTCGTCGATCAGGATCGAGTCGACTTCGTCGATCACGGCGAAATTCAGCTCGCGCTGGAATTTCTCATCCAGGCTGAAGGCCATGTTGTCGCGCAGGTAATCGAAACCGAATTCGTTGTTGGTGCCGTAAGTGATATCGGCGGCATAGGCCGCGCGTTTCTCTTCCGGCGGCATAAACGGGATGACGATACCCACAGTCATGCCGAGGAATTCGTACAGCGGGCGCATCCAGTTGGCGTCACGACGGGCCAGGTAGTCGTTGACCGTGACCACGTGCACGCCCTTGCCGGACAGCGCGTTGAGATACACCGCCAGGGTCGCCACCAGGGTCTTGCCCTCACCGGTGCGCATCTCGGCGATCTTGCCTTCATGCAGGGTCATACCACCAATCAGCTGCACGTCGAAGTGGCGCATACCCATCACCCGCTTGCCGGCTTCGCGGGCTACGGCGAAGGCTTCTGGCAGCAGTTGGTCGAGGGTTTCGCCTTTAGCCAAGCGGGCTTTGAATTCATCGGTCTTGGCACGCAGTTGCTCATCCGAGAGCGCAAGCATCTGCTCCTCGAAGGCGTTGACGGTCTGAACCGTCTTGAGCATGCGCTTTACTTCACGCTCGTTCTTGCTTCCAAAGAATTTTTTCAACAAAGGCGCAAACATATCGACAGGTTCTTCCACGCGTGATGGATGGAGGACAACTCAAAAAGTCGCCTGTGCAGCCCTGATGGCTGCGTGCAAAGGGGGCATTCTACCCGGAAACGTCGATGAGGAAAGCGACGTTATCGGGCTGTTTAAAAATGTTGCACGGAGTGGGTATGAACAACGAAGGATTTCCAAGGGGAAGGCGAAGCGTCGGATAAACCGAGCGAATTCAACAGATGCGGTACAACGGACAAGGGCAACTTAGCGCATCGCCGAGGGTATCGGCGCGGCGAATAGGCACCCGTGCAAAACTCTGGATGACTGCAGCGAACATGCCGCAACCACGCATTATTCGACACCACTGACACGGGCAATGAACACTGCCGGATTGATCGGATTACCGCCCTTGCTGACTTCGAAATGCACGTGATAGCCGGTGGCACGACCGCTACGCCCAACCTTGGCGATGGTTTGCCCGCGCTGCACCAGTTCGCCGATCTGCGCCACATTGCTCTGATTGTGCGCGTAGAGGGTGACATAACCGTCGGCATGGCTGATTTCGACGGTATTGCCATAGCCGGACTTTCTGCCGGAGAAAGTCACCACTCCGGCGGCCACCGCCACCACATCGCTGCCGGGCTTGGCGGCGAAATCGACGCCTTTGTGCTGGGTATTGCGGCCGGTCAACGGATGCACTCGACGGCCGAACGGCGAGGACATGTAGCCCTGGCGCACCGGCATGCCGGACAGGTATTCGGCCTCGCTCAGACGACGCTCGCCGATTACCTGCTCCAACACTTCCAGCAGTTGCTCACGGCTGTCCAGGCGCAGACTCAATTGATCAAGCGCGTCCATAAAGGGTGGCGGCGCATAAGCCGCATCGCCCTGCATATCCTCGGCACCGCCCTGACCGACGTTCAAGGAGAAATCGAACTCGCTGGAATCCAGTTCGGCCAGTTCGGTCAGGCGCTCGCCCAGCGCATCCAGGCGGGTCAACCGCGCTTGCAATTCGGCGACGTGGGCGGCGAAGGCATCCAGTTGGCGCTGTGCATCGAGGCGTACCGCCCCCACTTCGGCGCGCTGCTGATCGAGCGCTTGAGTGGTCTGCGCGCTGTCAGGCAAATGCTGCGAATGCGGCGCCCACCAGGCACCGAAGGCCATGCCCCCGGCCAGAGACAGGCCGACCAAGATCAGCATTGCGGCCAACAGCCAACGCATATCGAGGCTAATGGTGCGAGCGGCGCCGTGGCGCCGACTGAGTAAAATGATGTGCATGGATTCCCCCTTTGGGTGGAAGCCAAGTTGGCAGCAGGGATTCTGCTACCATGGCGGCTCCACTTTTTCAGGCGTCCTGCCATGTCGTTTCGTCCGTTGCCGGCTAAAGCGTCCGCTGCGCTAATGCGCGAAGCGAAGCCGCTCAAAGCGCTGTTCAATCAGGCCCAACGCCTCGATCAGCTGCAACGCCTGCTGGAAAGCCAACTGCAACCCGCAGCCCGCGAACACTGTCATCTAGCGTCCTGGCGCGAAGGTTGCCTGCTGCTGATAGTCACCGATGGCCACTGGGCCACCCGCTTGCGCTACCAGCAAAAACGCTTGCTCAGACAACTGCAAACACTCGAAGAGTTTGCGACCTTAACGAAAATTCTGTTCAAGGTACAACCGCCAACCGTCGAAAGACGCGGAACTAGTCACAGTATCCATCTGTCAAATAGCGCCGCTGAGAACATCCAAGCAACTGCAGAAGGCGTTCGCGACCCCAAATTGCGCGCGGCTTTGGAGCGCCTGGCCAATCACCGCAAACCCAACGAATAAGCGCCACTGAGCGCGCATCCGGCGGTTTTTATCCAGGCAAAAAACAGGCCACCCTTAGGTGGCCTGAAGATGAAACGGAAGGAGAGGTTTCTTATACCGCCGCAACCGGGCGCATATAAGAGATAGGCGCGGTATTCGGGTCGTCAAAAGTAACCACTTCCCAGGCGTCGGTCTGCTCGATCAGTGCGCGCAACAGGCGATTATTCAGGGCGTGCCCCGACTTGAAGCCCTTGAACTCGCCAATCAAGCTGTTGCCCAGCAAGTAAAGGTCGCCGATGGCGTCGAGAATCTTGTGTTTGACGAATTCGTCCTCGTAAC
>CAMPJN010000475.1 GCA_946886875.1 uncultured Pseudomonas sp. | reverse complement strand
CTCAGCCATTCCCTGCGCCGCCTCTGGGCCATGGATAAGTTCAGCTACAGCCTGCGCGTGTTTATCGCCCTCAGCGGTAGCCTGGCGCTGTGCTGGTTCCAGGGCTGGATGCAGGCGCTGATTCCGCTGTTTCTCGGGGTGATCGCCAGCGCCCTGGCGGAGACCGACGACAGCTGGCAAGGCCGCCTCGGCGCGCTGCTGGTAACGCTGCTGTGTTTCAGCGCCGCGGCCTATACAGTGGAACTGCTGTTTCCCTACCCCTGGTTGTTCGTCAGTGCCCTGGCTTTGTCGAGTTTCGCCCTGACCATGCTCGGCGCCCTCGGCGAGCGCTATGCCACGCTCGGCTGGGCGACTCTGATTCTGGCGATCTACAGCATGATCGGCGTCGAACAGCGCGGCGGCAGCGCCGGTTTGGGGCCGGAGCCCTTGCTGCTGGTGGCCGGCGCCGCCTGGTACGGCCTGTTGTCGGTGATCTGGCAAGCGCTGTTCGCCAACCAGCCGGTGCAACACAGCCTGGCTCGGCTGTTTCGCGAGCTGGGCCGCTACCTCGAACTCAAGGCCGCGTTGTTCGAGCCGGTGCGCGATCTCGACATCACCGAGCGCCGTCTGGCCCTTGCCAAGCAGAACGGTCAGGTGGTGGCGGCACTGAACGCCGCCAAGGAAACCATCCTGCATCGCGTCGACAACGGCCGGCCAGGGCCGCAGGTCAGCCGCTACCTGAAACTGTACTTCCTCGCCCAGGACATCCACGAGCGCGCCAGCTCCTCGCACTACCCCTACAACGAGTTGGCCCAGGCGTTCTTCCACAGCGATGTGCTGTTCCGCTGCCAACGCCTGATCCGCCTGCATGGCGAAGGTTGCCAGCGCCTGGGCCAGGCCATCGAGCTGCGCCAGCCGTTCGTCTACCGCGCGCTCTGCCACCAGGCGCTGCATGACCTGCAGCAGTCCCTGGAGCACCTGCGCGTGCAGAGCAACCCGGCCTGGCGTCACCTGTTGCGTTCGCTCAATGCCCTGGCCGGCAACCTCGACGCCCTCGACCGCCTGCTCAGCCAGGCGAGCAACCCCGCCGCGCTGGTCGAACAACAGGACAGCAGCCTGCTGGATCGCGACCCGCAATCGCTGAAAGATGTATGGGAACGCCTGCGCCTGCAGCTGACGCCGACATCGCTGTTGTTCCGCCATGCCCTGCGTCTGCCCATAGCCCTGGCGGCGGGCTATGGCCTGCTGCACTGGGTGCATCCGACCCAGGGCTACTGGATTTTGCTGACCACGCTGTTCGTCTGCCAGCCGAACTACGGCGCCACCCGGCGCAAGCTGGTGCAGCGCATCGTCGGCACCGTACTCGGCCTGCTGCTGGCCTGGGCGCTGTTCGACCTGTTCCCCAACACCCTGGTGCAGGCGTTCTTCGCCGTGGCCGCGGGGGTGATCTTCTTCGCCACCCGCAGTAGCCGCTATACCCTGGCCACGGCGGCCATCACCCTGCTGGTGCTGTTCTGCTTCAATCAGATCGGCGATGGTTACGGGCTGTTCATTCCGCGCCTGGTCGATACCCTGCTCGGCAGCCTGATTGCCGGGCTGGCGGTATTTCTGATCCTGCCGGACTGGCAGGGCCGGCGCCTCAATCGCATGCTCGCCACTACCCTGAGCTGCAACAGCAACTACCTGCGGCAGATCATCCAGCAATACGCCAGCGGCAAGCGCGACGACCTGGCCTATCGCCTGGCCCGGCGCAACGCGCACAACGCCGACGCCAGCCTGTCGACCACCCTGGGCAATATGCTGATGGAACCGGGGCATTTCCGTAAGCAGGCGGATCTCGGCCTGCGCTTTCTGGTGCTCTCGCACACCTTGCTCAGCTACCTGTCCGGGCTCGGTGCGCACCGCGGCGAGGTGCTTCTGAACGACAGCGGCAATCCGTTGCTGGACAGCGCCGAACGCCTCGCCCAGAGCCTCGACGAGATCGCCGCCGACCTGCTCGCCGAGCGCCCGGTGAGCGTGCAAAGCGATGCCGAAGAACAGTTGGCCCAACAACTCGAGCAATTGCCTGAAGAACTCGACGATGCCCAGCGCCTGGTGCAAACCCAACTGGCGCTGATCTGCCGCCAGCTCGGTTCTTTGCGTACCCTGGCCGCGCATTTGGTGAAAGAGCCGCAAGCCAGCGGACCACTGGCACAGTGAACCCGGTGCCCGGGGAATTTTTCCGCCGCCAGCGAGCCAGAGTGTTAGATAAAAACAGCCGGCGGTGACGCGCCGCCCACATGGGCTTAAAATGCCAGCCTTTTTCGCCCCCCTGTCTTTTCGCCCCCTATACAGAGCGAGTCAGCTTTATGAGCGCCACGCCCAAACCTTTGGTTCTGATCATCCTCGACGGCTTCGGCCATAGCGAAAGTCCCGAATCCAACGCCATCATGGCCGCCAACACACCGGTCTACGACCGTTTGCGCGCCACCCAGCCGCACGGCTTGATCTCCGGCAGCGGTATGGACGTGGGCCTGCCGGATGGGCAGATGGGCAACTCCGAGGTCGGCCATATGAACCTCGGCGCCGGCCGCGTGGTGTATCAGGACTTCACCCGGGTGACCAAGGCGATCCGCGACGGCGAGTTTTTCCACAACCCGGTGATCACCGCCGCGGTGGACAAGGCGGTCAGCGCCGGCAAGGCCGTGCATATCCTCGGCCTGCTGTCCGACGGCGGCGTGCACAGCCATCAGGATCACCTCGCGGCCATGGCCGAACTGGCGGCGCAGCGCGGTGCCGAAAAAATCTACCTGCATGCCTTTCTCGACGGTCGCGACACCCCGCCGAAAAGCGCGCAGAGCTTTATCGAAAGCCTCGACGCTACCTTCGCCAAACTCGGCAAGGGCCGTATCGCCAGCATCATCGGCCGCTACTTCGCGATGGACCGCGACAACCGCTGGGACCGGGTCGAGCAAGCCTACAAACTGATCGTCGACGGCCAGGGCGAATTCAACGCAGCGAACGCCCAAGCCGGCCTCGAAGCGGCCTATGAACGCGGCGAGAACGACGAGTTCGTCAAAGCCACCACCCTCGGCGAGCCGGTGAAAGTCGAAGACGGCGACGCCGTGGTGTTCATGAACTTCCGCGCCGACCGCGCCCGCGAACTGAGCCGCTGTTTCGTCGAGGCCGACTTCAAGGAATTCCCCCGCGCCCGGGTGCCGCAACTGGCCGGCTTCGTTACCCTGACCCAGTACGCCGCGAGCATTCCGGCACCCTGCGCCTTCGCCCCCGCCAGCCTGACCAACGTGCTCGGCGAATACCTGGCGAACAATGGCAAGAGCCAGCTGCGCATCGCCGAAACCGAGAAATACGCCCACGTCACCTTCTTCTTCTCCGG
>CAMPJN010000474.1 GCA_946886875.1 uncultured Pseudomonas sp. | reverse complement strand
CGCCAAGCGAGCAGAGCATCGACCTGATGCTCTCGCACCGCCCCGACGGCCTGATTTTCACCGCCATGGGCCTGCGCCGGGTGAGCATTCCCGAACGGCTGAAAAGCAAACCGCTGATCCTCGCCAACTGCCTGGACGAGGACAGCGACCTGGTCAGCTACATCCCCGATGACGAGGCGGGCCAGTACCGCGCCGTGCGACACGCCCTGAGTCAGGGTTATCGCCGCCCGCTGTGCATCAACCTGCCGAGCCAGAGCCTGGCCTGGGAACTGCGCCAGAAAGGCATGCAGCGCGCCTTCGACGAATTCGGCCTGGCACCGGCGGACCTGCTGCAATACGACCTCTCGGCCCATGACGCCTACGACGAAACGCCGGGCATCCTCGACCGGCATATCGTCGATGGTCGTGCGCAGTTCGACATCCTTATCTGCGGCAACGACCGTATCGCCTTCTGCGCCTACCAAGTGCTGCTGGCCCGCGGCCTGAAGATTCCCGGGGATGTCGCGGTGCTCGGCTACGACAATATGATCGGCATCGCCGAACTGTTCATTCCGCCGCTGACCACAGTACAGCTGCCCTACTACGAGATCGGCCAGCGCGCCGCGCAACACCTGATCAACAGCCTAGAGGTGAGCGGGACGCAGCGGGTGGATTGCCCTCTGGTAACCCGCGCATCGCTGTAAGCGGGACTCGCCACCCAAGTATCAGCTCTGCGGATAGCGCGCCCGTGGCGTGGCCATCGGCAGCGGGCCTTCGCCGATCAGGCGGAACTCGCCTTTTTCCGCGTCATAGGCCCTGATCTGGCTGGTTTCGATGTCGTACACCCAGCCATGGATAAACAGCTGCCCGCTGGCCAGGCGCGAGGCCACCGAAGGATGGGTACGCAGGTGGTCAAGCTGCGCGACCACGTTCTCTTCGGTGAGGATGCCCAGGGTGGTGTGGTCGGCGCAGCCGCAGTTGTCCGCCACCACGCTTTTGGCCACTTCGGCATGGCGCAACCAGGCCTTGACCGTGGGCATGCGCTCAAGCCCGGAAGGATCGAGCACCGCCTTCATCGCGCCGCAATCGGAATGCCCGCAGATGATGATGTGGTGCACGCCAAGGGCCAGCACCGCGTACTCGATGGCGGTGGAAACGCCGCCCATCATCTGCCCATAGGGCGGCACCACGTTGCCGACGTTGCGGCTGACGAACAGGTCGCCAGGAGCGCTCTGGGTAATCAATTCCGGCACTACCCGCGAGTCGGCGCAGGTGATGATCATCGCCCGTGGCGTCTGCTCGTGGGCGAGCTTCTTGAATAGCGCCTGCTGCTGCGGGAACACCTCATGACGAAAGCGCATAAAGCCGTCGATAAGCTGCTGCAGCGCCTCCTCGGCGCTCTCGGAGGCTGCGCCACTGGTAACGGGTCGAATAGGCATTGAATGCTCCCTTTCTCAATCAAATGTCTGAACCGCTCGCGACCGAGCCAATACAGGCAGCTTAACGCAACGCGCCTGCCCGTCCAGAGACCTCATTAGCACGCTATTGGTTGCAGTTATAGCAGCGTCAGCTGCGCTCCCGGCGGGGCGAAGAGGCTGCAGTCGAGGCCCGCGTAGTCGCGCTGGTCCAAGCCGAACTTGCGCCTGGCCAGGCGAAATCGCTGGGCCAGCAGCTCAGCGAACTGGCCCTCGCCGCGCATGCGGCTGCCGAACTGGCTGTCATAATTCTTGCCGCCGCGGGACTGACGGATCAGGCTCATGACATGGGCCGCGCGCTCGGGGAAGTGCGCTTGCAGCCACTCCTCGAACAGCTCGGCGATCTCCAGCGGCAAGCGCAGCAACACGTAACCGGCCGAACGCGCGCCGGCATCGCGGGCGGCTTCCAGCAGTTGCTCGAGCTCCATATCGTTGATCATCGGGATCATAGGCGCGCACATCACGTTGACCGGCACACCGGCCTCGTGCAGCGTGCGCATCACCCGCAAACGCGCCGCAGGCGAGGCGGCGCGCGGTTCCATGATGCGTTTCAGCTCGTCGTCCAGGGTGGTCAGGCTGATCGCCACGCTGACCAGGCGCTGGCTGGCCAACTCGCTGAGCAGATCGAGGTCGCGCAGGATCAGCGAACCCTTGGTGATGATATGTACCGGATGCTTGTAGCGCAGGAGGATTTCCAGGGCCTGGCGGGTCAGGCGCTGCTCGCGCTCGATCGGCTGATAGGCATCGGTGTTCACCCCCAGGGCAATCGGCTGCGGCACATAGCCGGGCTTTTGCAGCTCCTCTTCCAGACGGCTGGCGAGGTTGGTCTTGGCGATCAGCTTGGTTTCAAAATCAATGCCCGGCGACAGGTCCCAGTAGGCATGGCTGGGCCGGGCGAAACAGTAGATGCAGCCATGTTCGCAACCGCGATAGGGATTAACCGAACGGTCGAAGCCGACATCCGGCGAGTTGTTGCGGGTGATCACTGTCTTCGCCGTTTCGCGGCGCACTTCGGTGGCGCGCGAGGGCGGCGTCTCGTCCTGAAACCAGCCATCGTCCTCGGCCACCGAGCGGGTCGGCGCGAAGCGGTTGTGCGGGTTGCTGGCAGTGCCGCGACCACGCGGCGGCAAAGAAATGGACATGGGGCGACTCCGACAAAATACTGTATGAACATACAGTCATTCAGTCAATCAACCAAGCGCCCTTTGTCGCCTACCCGCACCATAGGCCAGCGAAGTGACCGGTAATATTGCCCCATGATGCCAATGCCGATGCTCTCGCCAGCGGGTTTGTTTGGTAGCCTTGCCACAACCTGGCCGGCCCGATATTGACGGGCCCCTATCCAGCGCCGCACGCAACACTTTGCCGAGAGCGGGCGGCGCGAGGCTCACCTTGAAATGGAGTAGTTCGATGAAAACAGTAGTGGTTACCGGCGCCTCTTCCGGCTTTGGCGAAGCCATCTGCCGCCGCCTGATCGCCGATGGGCATCAGGTTATCGGCGCCGCGCGCCGCGCCGACAAGCTCGCCGCGCTAGGGGCCGAGCTGGGCGACAGGTTCATCGCGGTGGTGATGGACGTCACCGACAAGGCATCGATCGATCAAGCCTTCGAGACAATCTTTCAGCGCTGCGCGCGGGTCGACGTGCTGGTCAACAACGCTGGCCTGGCTTTGGGCATCGAGCGCGCTCCAGTGGCAAGCGCGGCCAACTGGGAGCGGATGATCGCCACCAACGTCACCGGCCTGAGCCTGGTCACGCACAAGGTATTGCCGCATATGGTCGCCGCCAACAGCGGGCTGATCATCAATATGGGCTCGATCGCCGGCACCGTGCCCTACCCTGGCGGCAACGTCTATGGCGCGACCAAGGCCTTCGTCAAACAGTTCAGCCTGAACCTGCGCGCCGACCTCG
>CAMPJN010000473.1 GCA_946886875.1 uncultured Pseudomonas sp. | reverse complement strand
CTATGAGCTGGGATCTCGCCAATCCATTCGTTATCGACCTTCAGGTCAGCGCCGATGATATCGATGGTCTGGGTCATGCCAATAACGCGGTCTATGTCAGCTGGCTGGAGCGCTGCGCCTGGCGCCATTCGCAGTTTCTCGGCCTGGACTTGAGTGAGTATCGCCGCCTCGATCGAGCCATGGCGGTGTTGCGTCATGAAATCGACTATCTGGCCAGCGCCTATGAAGACCAGGAGCTGCAAATGGCAACCTGGATCGTCGAGTCGGACCAGCGTTTGAAAATGGACCGGCGTTTCCAACTGATTCGCCCGGCAGACGGCCTGACCTTGTTGCGCGCGAAGACCACTTTCGTCTGTATCGAGCTATCCAGCGGCAAGCCCAAGCGTATGCCTGCCGAGTTCGTCGAAGGCTACGGGCGCGCGTTGCAGCCGGCGTTTCCCATGGAGCTTTGATTTATCCCTGCTGCGATTTATTCCAGCTGCGGCGCCAGAAACAGCGCGTCGTTGTCGAGCATCACCTGATACTGCCGGGTTTCACCCGGTTCGAGCAGCACCGACTGGCCGCTGGCCAGGCCGACGGCGTTGCACTTGCCGACCGCCGATAACTTGGCCCTTAGATAGTGGGTGCCGGCCGGCACGTCCAGGCTTACCGATTCGCCGGCTGGGAGTTGCGCTACCGGTTTTTCTTCCAGAAGTAGCTCCACCTTGCAGGCCTTTGGCACCTTGACGTCACGGCCAATAATCAATTGAGCCATCTTTGCTGAGGGCGCTTGCGTCGCGGATTCTGCATGGCTCAAGCCAAGGCCGAGGTACAGACAGCCAAGCAGTAACAGGGTGCGCATGATCGTCTCCAGAACATTCGGTAGTCCACGATGTGGACTCCACTGGGCCGGCAGTGTTCCAATTCGCCGCTATTCAGCGGCTGAGCCGTTTTTCGAGAGTCTCTTATGCAAATCGCCCTGGCGCCCATGGAAGGCTTGGTCGATGAAATCCTCCGTGACGTGCTGACCCGCGTGGGCGGCATCGACTGGTGTGTGACCGAGTTCATCCGAGTGACCGAGCGGGTGCAGCCGGCGAGCACCTACCAGAAGCTCGCGCCCGAACTGTTCACTGGTGCGCAAACCGCCGCGGGTACGCCGTTGCGCGTGCAGTTTCTCGGCTCCGATCCGGCTTGCCTGGCGGATAACGCTGCCTTCGCCTGTACCCTGGGTGCGCCGGTAATCGACCTGAATTTCGGCTGCCCGGCCAAGACGGTGAACAAATCCCGTGGCGGCGCGATATTGCTGCAAGAACCGGAATTGCTGCACGCCATCGTGCGCGAAGTGCGCCGGGCAGTGCCGGCACAAATTCCGGTGACCGCAAAAATGCGCCTGGGCTTCGCCCACAAGGACGATGCGCTCGAATGCGCTCAAGCCTTGGCCGAGGGCGGCGCGGCGCAGCTAGTCGTGCATGCGCGGACCAAGGTCGAAGGCTACAAGCCACCGGCCCATTGGGAGTGGGTGGCGCGGGTGCAGGAAGCGGTCAAGGTGCCGGTATTCGCCAATGGTGAGGTGTGGAGCCTGGACGACTGGCGGCGCTGTCGCGAGGTCAGCGGCGTCGACGACGTCATGCTCGGTCGCGGCCTGGTCGCGCGCCCCGATCTGGCGCGGCAGATAGCCGCCGCGCGGGCCGGGCAGGAAGTGCAGGCGATGGATTGGCAGGAGCTGCAGCCGCTGCTCGTCGATTTCTGGCGGCAGGCGCGGCGCAAGATGTCGCCGCGCTACGCCCCCGGCCGCTTGAAGCAATGGCTGGCAATGCTTACCCGCAGCTATCCAGAGGCCGTGCAGCTGTTCAACGCGCTACGCCGGGAGAACGATTGCCTGCGTATCGATGCCTTGCTCGGTATCGATGTCCCATCCCCGGAGCAGCGGGACGCGGGCTACGACGCTGGCGTCTGGGGAAGAAATGCGGCTGTTAATCCGTGGCCCGAATAAGCGCCGGCGCAATCCGGGAGAAACTCAGCGCCCACCACTGATATCCAGCAGCGCGCCGCTGGCGTAGGACGCCTGCTCGCTGGCCAACCAGAGTATCGCTTCGGCGACTTCCTCGGCCCGGCCGCCACGGCCCATGGGCACGCTTTGGCTGACTCGGGCCACTCGCTGCGGTTCGCCGCCGCTGGCGTGGATATCGGTGTCGATCACCCCGGGGCGCACGGCGTTGACGCGGATTCCCTCGGCGGCCACTTCCTTGGCCAGGCCGCGGGTCATGCTGTCGATGGCGCCTTTGGCGGCCGCATAGTCGATATATTCCCCTGGCGCGCCCAGGCTCGCGGCCACCGAAGACAGGTTGACGATGGCGCCACCGCGACCGCCGTGGCGGGTCGACATGCGTTTCACCGCTTCGCGGCAACAAAGAAAACTGCCGAACACATTGACCGCGAATACCCGCTGCCAGCGAGCCAGGTCCATCTGCTCCAGGCGCTTCTGCGGCTCCAGCATGCCGGCGTTATTGACCAGTACATCGAGGCGGCCGAATTCGCGGTCGATGCTGGCAAACAGCTGGAGCACCTGGGCCTCGTCGGCCATATCGGCTTGTTCGGCGATGGCTTGACCGCCGCCGGCGACGATTTCTTCGACCAGGGCATCGGCCGCTGCGCGCTGCTCGCGGTAATTCAGGCACAGGGCATAGCCCCGGGCGGCTGCGAGCCTGGCGGTGGCAGCGCCGATACCGCGACTGGCGCCGGTGATCAGCATGACTTTATTCATTCAGGGACTCCCTGCTGCTGCGTTGGCTAATACGGGTTGAGTCGCATTGGCGCCGGTCTGTAAAAAAATTTTTTCGGCGCTTGAAATCCTGATGGCCATCCACATTTTAGTGATGTGCGCGGAATGCCGAAGTCGGGTTCCGCAACCTGGGCCGTTGTATCCGGCCAGAAAATACTCGCTGAATCCAGGAGAAAAAATGATGAGCAGTGCATTTTCCATGACCCCGTTATTTCGTCAGTCCGTTGGCTTCGATCGCTTCAACGATCTGTTCGAGTCGGCCATGCGCAATGAGTCGGGTAGCAGCTATCCACCGTACAACGTCGAGAAATATGCCGATGATCGCTATCGCATCGTCGTCGCTGCGGCTGGCTTCCAGTCGGAAGACCTGGAGCTGCAGGTCGAGCGCGGGGTGCTGACGGTAAGCGGTGGCAAGCGCGATAACGCCGCGGAGAACGTCACCTACCTGTACCAGGGCATCGCCCAGCGCGCTTTCAAGCTGTCGTTCCGCCTGGCCGATCATATCGAGGTCAAGGCTGCGGAGTTGTCCAATGGGCTATTGAATATCGATCTGCTGCGGGTGGTGCCGGAAGAGGCCAAGGCCAAGCGCATTCCGATCAATGC
>CAMPJN010000472.1 GCA_946886875.1 uncultured Pseudomonas sp. | reverse complement strand
TTCCACCCGGACGGCCTGTCCCATGAGGACATGAAGCAGATCGCCGCCTATTACGACGCCACCGGCATGATCGACTTCCTCGGCGTCGTCGGCTCGGGTTGCGACACCCACAACACCCTGGCCAACGTTATCCCGAACATGAGCTACCCGCCGGAGCCGTTCCTGCACCTGGCGGCCGGAATCAAGGAAGTGGTCAAGGTACCGGTGCTGCACGCGCAGAACATCAAGGACCCGAACCAGGCCACCCGTATTCTCGAAGGCGGCTATGTCGACATGGTCGGCATGACCCGCGCGCATATCGCCGACCCGCATCTGATCGCCAAGATCAAGATGGGCCAGGTCGACCAGATCAAGCAGTGCGTCGGCGCCAACTACTGCATCGACCGTCAGTACCAAGGCCTGGACGTGCTGTGCATCCAGAACGCCGCGACTTCCCGCGAGTACATGGGCCTGCCGCACATCATCGAAAAATCCACCGGACCGAAGCGCAAGGTGGTGATCGTCGGCGGCGGCCCGGCCGGGATGGAAGCCGCGCGTGTTGCAGCAGAGCGCGGTCATGACGTCACCCTGTTCGAGAAGAAGGACAGCCTTGGCGGCCAGATCAGCCTCGCCGCCAAGGCGCCGCAACGCGACCAGATGGCCGGTATCACCCGTTGGTTTCAGTTGGAGATCGCCCGCCTCGGCGTCGACCTGCGCCTGGGCACCGGCGCCGATATCGACAGCATCCTCGACCTGCGCCCGGACATAGTGGTGCTGGCCAACGGCGGCCATCCGTTTATCGAGCAGAACGAACACTGGGGCGCGGCCGAAGGCCTGGTGGTCAGCAGCTGGGACATCCTCGACGGTAAGGTGGCACCGGGCAATAACGTGCTGGTGTACGACACCATCTGCGAATTCACCGGCATGTCGGTGGCGGATTTCATCGCCGAGAAAGGCGCCAAGGTCGAGATCGTCACCGACGATATCAAACCGGGCGTAGCCATCGGCGGCACCAGCTTCCCGACCTACTACCGCAGCCTGTACCCGAAAGAAGTGATCATGACCGGCGACCTGATGCTGGAAAAGGTCTACCGCGAGGGCGACAAGCTGGTGGCGGTGCTGGAGAACGAATACACCGGCGCCAAGGAAGAGCGAGTGGTCGACCAGGTGGTGGTGGAGAACGGCGTGCGTCCAGACGAAAGCCTCTACTACGGGCTCAAGGACGGTTCGCGCAACAAGGGCCAGATCGACGTCGAAGCGCTGTTCGCGATCAAGCCGCAGCCGTGCCTGTCCGAGGCCGGCGACGGCTACCTGCTGTTCCGCATCGGCGACTGCGTGTCTCAGCGCAACACCCATGCGGCAATCTATGACGCGCTGCGGTTGTGCAAGGACTTTTAAGCCAACGCTTGCAACGGTTGGACGGACGTAGGTTGGCGCTGAGGAACGAAGCCCAACATCCGGTTCGCAGAACCGGCCTGTGGCATTGACTGCCAGAGCACGGGGAGCGCTACGCGCTCCTTGTTGGGCTTCGCAAGCTCAGTGCCAACCTACAGGTCGCATTGTTTTTCGGTCCCGCTGAGGAGACCAACGAATGTTGAACACCCTACTCCCCATTCTGCTGTTCGCCGCACTCGGCCTGGCCGTGCTCGGCGCCGGCAAGCGCTTCTTGATGTGGCGCCGCGGTCGGTCGGCCAAGGTCGACTGGCTTGGCGGCCTGCTGGCCATGCCGCGGCGTTATATGGTCGATTTGCACCATGTGGTGGCCCGCGACAAATACATTGCCAACACCCACGTCGCCACGGCCGGCGGCTTTGTTCTGGCGGCGGCGCTGGCGATTCTGGTGCATGGTTTCGGCCTGCAGAATCGCATTCTCGGCTTCGCCCTGCTCGGTGCCACCGCACTGATGTTCGTCGGCGCGCTGTTCGTCGCCAAACGTCGCCTCGATCCGCCCTCGCGGCTGTCGAAAGGTCCGTGGATGCGCTTGCCGAAAAGCCTGCTGATGTTCGCTGCCAGCTTCTTTATCGCCACCTTGCCGGTCGCTGGCATCCTGCCGCAGGACTTCGGTGGCTGGATACTTGCCGCAATTCTGGCCGTTGGCGTGGCTTGGGGCGTGTCCGAGCTGTTCTTCGGCATGACCTGGGGCGGGCCGATGAAGCACGCCTTCGCCGGCGCCCTGCATCTGGCCTGGCACCGCCGCAGCGAACGCTTTGGTGGCGGTCGTTCGACCGGCCTGAAAGCCCTCGACCTGAATAATCCGCAAGCACCGCTGGGGGTGGAAAAACCCACGGACTTCACCTGGAACCAGCTGCTCGGCTTCGACGCCTGCGTGCAGTGTGGCAAGTGCGAGGCGGCCTGCCCGGCCTTCGCCGCTGGCCAGCCGCTGAACCCGAAAAAGCTGATTCAGGACATGGTGGTCGGCCTCGCCGGCGGCACCGATGCCAAGTTCGCAGGCAGCCCCTACCCTGGCAAAGCCATCGGCGAACACAGCGGCGCCCCACACTTGCCGATCGTCAACCTGCAGGGCAAAGCCCTGGTCGATGCCGAAACGCTGTGGTCCTGCACCACCTGCCGCGCCTGCGTCGAGGAATGCCCGATGATGATCGAGCACGTCGATGCCATCGTCGATATGCGCCGCCATCTGACCCTGGAAAAAGGCGCGACGCCGAACAAGGGCGCCGAGGTGCTGGATAACCTGATCGCCACCGACAACCCTGGCGGCTTCGCCCCGGGCGGGCGGCTGAACTGGGCGGCGGACCTGAATCTGCCGTTGATGAGCGACAAACAAAGCGTCGACGTTCTGTTCTGGGTCGGCGACGGCGCCTTCGATATGCGCAATCAGAGAACCTTGAGAGCCTTTGTCAAAGTATTGAAAGCCGCCAATGTCGATTTCGCCGTGCTCGGCCTGGAAGAACGCGACAGCGGCGATGTGGCCCGGCGACTGGGCGACGAGGCGACCTTCCAGCAACTCGCCAAACGCAATATCGCCACCCTGGCCAAGTACCGCTTCAACAAGATCGTCTCCTGCGACCCGCACAGCTTCCATGTACTCAAGAACGAATACGGCGAACTCGGTGGCCGCTATCAGGTGCTGCACCACAGCACCTATATGGATGAACTGATCGGCGCGCAGAAGTTGAACTTAGGCCAGCACAAGGGCGGCTCGGTCACCTACCACGACCCCTGCTACCTGGGCCGTTACAACGGCGAGTACGAAGCACCGCGTAACGTGCTGAACGCTATCGGTATCGAAGTTAAAGAGATGCAACGTTCCGGCTTCCGCTCGCGCTGCTGCGGCGGTGGCGGCGGCGCGCCTATCACCGATATCCCCGGCAAGCAGCGGATTCCCGATATGCGCATGGGCGATATCCAGGAAACCGGCGCCGAACTGGT
>CAMPJN010000471.1 GCA_946886875.1 uncultured Pseudomonas sp. | reverse complement strand
CCGGTGGCGCTGGACGTGGTCGGCGGCGGCTGGATGGACCTGTCGGCGAGCCGCGGCGAGAGCGTCATCCGGGGAACGGCGATCGGCATCCTCAACGACGGCAATACCGTCACCGTCAACGGCAACACCCGGATATCCGCCCGCGCCCGCGACGCGGACTTCGGCGGCGGCCTCGGCAACAGCGCTCAGGCGGTGCTCGCCCGCGGCGGCAGCACCACGGTGTTCAACGGCGCCACCGACCTGCACGCCCATACCCAGGGCTTTGCGCGCGCGGTCTGGGTCATGGGGCGCAGCAACGTCGTCTTCAACGGCCCAACCACGATCCTCGCCGAAAGCCGCGGCACGCTCGACGCGGTCTACAACTCCGACGGCGGCACCATCACCTTCAGCGGCGACACCAACATCTCGGCGCTGTCGATCTGGCCCAGCGACAACGCCCATGCCATCTACAACGACAACGTCAATACCCGGCTGACGGTCAACGGCAATCTGTCGCTGACCACGGTCGCCATGGGTTCGACCGCGTTCGGCGTGCGCAACCAGGGCGACATGGAGGTCTTCGGCGACGCCACCGTCAACGTCAGGGGCCCACGCTCCACGCACGGCATCGCCAACACCCACCGCTCGGCATGGATGCGCTGGCACGGCGACGTGGACGTGCTCGTGCGCAGCGAAGGGCCGGAAAACGGCTACACGCCGTTCGGCAGGCCCTCCGGGCTCAGCAACGACCGCTCGCCCGGTGCGGTGATGACGTTCGACGGCGCGGTCTCGGTCGATGTCGCCTCGGAGACGGAAACCTACGGCCTGGTCAGCACCGGCCTCATCGAGTTCACCTCGCCCACTGCGCCGGTGTCGTTCACGGTTGCCAACGTTTGCAACCCGCCCGACCACCCGAGTTGTGATGATGCTGACGTGTATGGCATCCGCAACTTCGGCACTGTCAATGTCGCCGGCGGCCTGACCGTGTCGACCACCGCGGGCCGCACCGGCACCGCGTATTCGATCTGGAGCGTACCGCTCGACATCCAGGATGCCAGCGTCACCGTCAACCAGGCCGGCGGCCAGCGCGTGCAGCTCGACGGCGACATCGCCACCGCGACCGATCCTGTCAACGACAACACCGGGTCGGTCAACATCAATTTCGACACCGCCGATTCCTGGCTGCGCGGCTCGGTCGGCGGCCACCTGACCGATACCGGCTTCAGCGTCGGCCAGGCCGATCTGGCGTTCACCAACGGCGCGACCTGGACGCCGCAAGGCACGGGCACGCTGGCCAACGATTTCGGCTCCGGTTCGCTCGCCCTGGGCGACAACGGTGTGATCGACATGGCCGGCTACTGGGGCAGCTTTGCCCCTGGCTCCATCCCAACGTATAGCCACCGCACCCTGTCGATCGGTAGCAGCACCAGCGGCGCCAGCGTCTCGCTGGCCGATGGCGCACGCTTCCAGTTGCTCAGCGATATCACCGGCATCAAGGGCACGGCCAGAGCCGACAAGATCGTGTTCGGTAGCGGCATCAGCAGCTTTTCCGCCAGCGGCATCCAGGGCGTGAGCATCGTCTACGACCCGGTGCTGGACGACAGCTCCTGGGTCAACGCCACGACCCTGCGCAGCGGTATCAGGATCCAGGCCGCCACGCCGATCGAAATAGTCGATGCCAGCGCGGCTGCCGGCGGCAGCGCCACCTTCGCCGCGGCGACTGGTCTGGATGGCGCATGGAGCGGCACCTATGAAGGCGATCTGGTGAGCTTCGCCTACACCCCGCAAGTGGCACTGAGCACCGACGGCAAGAAGATCCTGCTGAGCGGTATCAGCATCCAGGGCAGCGAGAGCGGCGCCGTGCCCAGCGTGGTCCAGGTGCCGGGCAGCATAGGCGCGGTGAGCGCCCCCCTTGGGCTGCGTCCATCGGAGACGGTACTCAGCGCCGCCGACGCCGCCGACAGTATCGTCGATCTGTGGCAAAACAGCGGCCAGGCCTCGCTTCGCCATCTGCGCGAGCGATCGCGCCGCCAGGGCGCCGATCAGGCCAGCGTCTGGGCCAAGACCGATGGCGGCGCACTGAGCGCCGATAGCGCCTATGCACGCGATTATCGCCAGAACTATAACGGCCTGACCGTCGGCGCGGATCGCAGCTTCGCCCGCGACGCCGACTCCACCGCCATCGGCTTCAGCATCGCCCAGATCCGTTCGACGGCGAACTACGAACAGGGCAAGGGTGAGCTGAAAGGCACCACGCTGGGGCTCTACAGCGGCTGGGCAGCCGACAGCGGCCCTTACCTGCTGCTCGGCGCGGACGTATCGCTGCTGGAAAACCGCTACAGCGCACGCGACTCGCAGAACCGCGAAATCGTCGGCAAGTACCGCACTCAAGCGGTCCGCACCTACGCCGAGGGCGGCTACCCGTTCGAGTTGGCGAACGGCTATTACATCGAGCCACAGCTCGGCCTGAGCGTGGGCACCATCCGCGGTAACCGGCATACCACGCGCAATGGCGTGCAGATCGACCAGGACCGCCTGGTTTCCTCGGTCGCGCGGGCCGGCGTCGAAATCGGCAAGTCACTGCGAGGCGCGGGAATCAATGGCGGCCTCTATGTGCGCGCGTCGGCCCTGCACTATCAGGGCGACAACCTGGATATCAGCGCCTCCAAGGACGGCGGCAGCATCGCGCCCGATACGGCGGAACGTAAAGGCATGGGCAGCGAATGGGTGCTGGGCGGCGATGCCGGCTTCGGCAATACCCGCCTGTTTATCGAGGCCTCCAGCGCCACCGTGGTGGACGCGGAGCGCAACTGGGCGGTCCAGGCGGGATTGCGGCATAACTGGTAGCGCCGCGCCCATGCCGCAGGCTCCGAATGGCTGATAAATCGGCCATTCAGGAGCCCACAATCTCGATGATTTAAGTACCAAGCATTCCGCCTTCAGGCGCCATCTGTGCCCGATCGACGGGAGCACCAGCGTGCTTCTACAGTCTCCGCACGATTTCTATGCAGCCAGCTCCAGCTCCATGAATAGCCGGCTGACGCCCTTGACCGCAGCTGTTCGCGGACCGCTCCAGCTTCCCCAATCGCGCCTCTGGCAAACGCCATAACGATGATGACGCCGCCCCTCAGCGATTCGGACTGAGCGACCACTAATCGCCCACCGCCTGAGAAAATTCGCCTCTCGGATTGACACGTCCGTACCACAAAATATAGATTCAATTATTGAAGCTATTTGCCTAAACCAACCAGGAGGCGCGCAGCCGCATCATGAGCCGAACCTCTTTTGAAACGATGAATTGTCCGGTGGCGCAAACCTTGAATCTGGTCGGTGAGTGGTGGTCGATTTTAATTCTGCGCAATGCCTTCTGCGGCATGACGCGCTTCCAGGA
>CAMPJN010000470.1 GCA_946886875.1 uncultured Pseudomonas sp. | reverse complement strand
TCGCCCTGGTCGAAGCGCGAGGTCTTGGCCACGCCGGTGAAGGTCAGGGTGGCGACGGTTTTGTCACTGAGGTCGTCGACGCCATCGAGTTGCACGTCGAGGTCGTCGATATAGGTGGACTGGAAACCATCGCCCAGATCGGCGCGCTCGCGGCTAAGGAATTCCAGCAGCTGCGGGGTGACGAATTCACCGATCTTGTCCATTTCGTTGGCGTCCCAGTGCTGCTGCAAGCTGAGGAAGTGCTCGCGACCGGCGGCGATGAAGCTCTGCTCGTTGAACCAGGCCGGGGCGTTGATCACCGGCTTGATCGCTGCGGCGCTGGCGCCACCGAAGATCGAACCAGGTGCGGCCTGGCCGGGCATTTCACGCTGCATGGGTGCGCCGTTGGCGGTCGCCGGGCGCGCTTGTTGATTGCGTGCGGCGAACATGCGGAACAGGCGGAACAGCACGAAGGCGATCAGGCCGAAGATCAGCAGGTCCATGATCTTCAAACCTTCGAAACCCTCACCCATAAACATCGAGGCGAGCAGGCCACCGGCGGCCAAACCGGCCAGCGGGCCGAGCCAGCGCGAGGCACCGCTGGCGGCGGGCTGACGGCCAGCCGTTGGCGCCGGTGCCGCTTGTTGGGTCTGGGTCTGGCGGGTTGTGGTGGTTTGATGGCTCGGCGCGGAGCCGAAGGATTTGCCGCCGCCCAGGCGCTTGGCGTCGGCATCGAAACTGAAGGTCAGGCCCAGGCACATGGCCAGGGCGATACTGAGAAAACGTTGCATGATCGGCTGTCTCTGGATTGTTGGAACTCAGGCGCGGCATCTTGCCCGGCGTGAGCGCCGAAGGCCAGCGACAGAATGTTTCCAGCTTTTGCTTTTGCCGGGCCGCGTCGCTCGTCGCCGGGGATACTGCACTCGACACGGGGGATTCGACCTCGGCCTGACCGGTCCATTGCAACTATCTATGAAGACGCTATAGGCAACCCACTCGGCCGCAGAAAGTAGGGTGCGCACCAAGAGTCTGCCGCCAGGGTTGGTGCGCACGGCGCACCCTACGAGATCAGATACATAGTCAGTCGCTGCGGCCTATTTGGCGAACATCTGGCCGATATCCTTGAACGCCTTGAATTCCAGGGCATTGCCGCAGGGGTCGAGGAGAAACAACGTCGCCTGTTCGCCCGGTTGGCCCTGAAAACGCACATAGGGCTCGATAACGAAGGCGGTGTCCTTGGCTTGCAGGCGTGCAGCCAGGGTTTGCCAATCGTCCCAGCCCAGCACCACGCCGAAATGCGGCACCGGCACATCGTGACCATCCACCGCATTGCGCGGCGCGGCCCGTTGGTAGTCCATTTGTGGTGCCTGGTGGATCACCAGCTGGTGGCCGAAGAAATCGAAATCCACCCAGTGCTCGCTGCTGCGGCCCTCGGCGCAGCCGAATACTTCGCCGTAGAAATGCCGGGCGGCGCTGAGGTCGTGGACGGGAATGGCGAGATGGAAAGGCGCGAGTGCCATGCTGAGGTTCCTTGTTAGGGGTGTGGGGCAATCTTCAGCAACAACGATTCTGATTAAAAGCGAATATCCTTACTCGCGAGCTCAAACAAAATCGATCAATCGGGGCGCCCCATGTTGCGTGAGTTGAAAACCTTTCTGATGGTTGCCCGCCACGGCACCTTCGCCGCCGCCGGACAGCAGGTCGGCCTTACCCAATCGGCGGTCAGCGCGCAGATGCGCGTGCTCGAGCAGGGGCTCGGGGTGCGCTTGTTCGACCGCAGCGGCCGCGCCGCGGTGCTCAATGCAGCCGGCCGCCACGCTTTGCCGTTGGCCGAGCAGATGCTCGCGCTTTACGCGCAGATGGCCCTGCCCACCGCAGCGACCGAATGGCGCGGCGAATTGAAGATCGGCGCCATTGCCAGCGTACAGACCGGCTTGCTGCCCGATGCCTTGCCGGGTTTTCGCGCGGCGGCGCCGGGCGTCGAGCTGAAACTGGTGCCGGGCGTTTCGCTGCAATTGCTCAGTCAGCTGGATGCCGGTGAACTCGACTTGGCGCTGATGATCAAACCACCGTTCGAGCTGCCCAAGGAGTTGCGGCAAATCAGCCTGGCGCGCGAGCCCTTCGTGTTGATCGCACCCTTGGATGTGGCCGGCGACGAGCCTTTGAAGCTGCTCGCCGAACAGCCGTTGGTGCGTTATGACCGCGGCTCCTTTGGCGGGCGACAGGTCAGCAGGTTTCTCCGCAGCCACCGTTTGCATGTGCATGAAGCGCTGGAGCTGGATGAGTTGGAAGCCATTGTACGGATGGTCGAATGCGGTCTTGGCGTCTCCCTGGTTCCGCGTGCCGGTTTGTGGCTGCAGCGTCCAGTGCGCTTGCGGGTGATCGAACTCGGCGAGCTGGGTTTCGAGCGCGAGTTGGTCGCGGTGATACGGCGCGCCCAGCAGCAACCGGCTTTGGATTGTTTGTTGGCGTGTTTGCAAACGGCCAGCGCGACACGGTCTAGGCTATGACTCGGTGAAGATTCACCGCGCGCCTTCTGTTTTTTTTGTTGGTGTTTCTCTTCCCGCAGTGCGGGCTTGAGCGGTTAGACTTCCGCCCGCGGTCGACGCCCACAAGGTGTGATCGTTTCACATAACTAAATAAGGAAACTCTCCCATGAAAGGCAAATCCTTGGCATGGACCCTGTCTGTCGCACTCGCGGGTATCACCCTGGGCAGCGCAGTACAGGCCGAAGAAAAATTCGTGACCATAGGTACCGGCGGGCAAACCGGCGTGTACTACGTTGCCGGTCAATCCATCTGCCGCTTCGTCAATCGCGGTGCGACTGACCACGGTATCAAGTGCAACGCCCCGGCCAGCGGTGGTGGCGTGGCCAACGTCAACGGCCTGCGTAGCGGCGAATTCAACTTCGGCATCATGCAGTCCGACCATCAGTACAAGGCACTCAAGGGTGCGGCGCCTTTCGAGGCCGAAGGTGCGATGGACGATCTGCGCGCCGTGTTCTCCCTGCAAAGCGAAGTCTTCACCGTACTCGCCCGTCGCGACGCCAAGATCACCAGCTTCGACGATCTCAAAGGCAAGCGCGTCAACGTCGGCAACCCTGGCTCTGGCCAGCGCGACACCCTCGAAGAAATCATGCGGGTGAAAGGCTGGGACAAGTCGGTATTCGCCCTGTCCTCCGAGCTCAAGCCGGCCGAGCAGGCTTCCGCTCTGGGCGACAACAACATCGATGCGATGACTTATTTCGTCGGCCATCCCAACGGCGCCATCCAGGAAGCCACCACCACCACCGACGCGGTGCTGGTACCGGTAACAGGCGCGGAAATCGACAAGTTGCTGGCGGAAAAAACCTACTACACCAAGGCCGAAATCCCCGGTGGCCTGTACAAGGGCAACGACGC
>CAMPJN010000469.1 GCA_946886875.1 uncultured Pseudomonas sp. | reverse complement strand
TGGGATATGCCGTTGCACTATGGCTCGCAAGTCGAGGAGCATCATCAGGTGCGTCGCGATTGCGGGGTATTCGATGTGTCGCATATGACCGTGGTGGATGTCGGTGGCAGTCAGGCCAAGGCCTATCTGCAGCACCTGCTGGCAAACGATATCGAGCGCCTGCAAGTGCCCGGTAAAGCCTTGTACAGCGCCATGCTCAACGAGCAGGGCGGAGTGATCGACGATCTGATCGTCTATCTGCTCGACCAGGATGGCTATCGTGTGGTGGTCAACGCTTCGACCCGCGACAAGGACCTGGCCTGGATGCGCCTGCAAAGCGCCGGCTTCGATGTCGGCCTGCACGAGCGCGGCGAGCTGGCCATGCTGGCGATCCAGGGCCCGCAGGCCCGCAGCAGAACCGCCGAGCTGGTAAAACAGTCGCGCGCCAGCCTGATCCAAAGCCTCAAGCCCTTCGAGGGTAAGCCCGATGGCGACTGGTTTATCGCCCGCACCGGCTATACCGGCGAGGACGGCTTGGAGATCATGCTGCCCGCCGCTGAAGCAGTGGCCTTTCTCAACGAGTTGGTCGGTGCCGGTATTCCGCCTATCGGTTTGGGCGCGCGGGACACCTTGCGCCTTGAAGCGGGGATGAACCTCTACGGCCAGGACATGGACGAAAGCGTAACGCCCCTGGCCGCCAATATGGCCTGGACGGTTGCCTGGAACCCTGCCAGCCGCGGTTTCGTCGGCCGTGAGGCCTTGCATAAGCAGAAGGCCGAAGGCGTCACGGCCAAGCTGGTCGGCCTGGTGCTGGAGGAGCGCGGCGTGCTGCGCGCCCACCAAGTGGTGCGGGTCGATGGCCTGGGCGAAGGCGAGATCACCAGTGGCAGCTTCTCCCCGACCCTGGGCAAATCCATCGCCCTGGCGCGAGTGCCGGCGGCGACCAGCGAGCGCGCCGAAGTGGAGATCCGTGGCAAGTGGTACCCGGTGCGGGTGGTCAAACCGACCTTCGTACGCAATGGCAAGGCCCTGATCTGATAATCCCGGTCTCAAATCGACAAAGACTTTCTTTCGGTATGGCTAACGCCTGCTAAATTTCCATGACGGCGTCGTTGCCGCCATGCCAGATGAGGAACGAAATATGAGCAATATTCCCGCCGATCTGCGTTACGCCGCCAGCCACGAGTGGGCGCGTCTGGAGGCCGATGGCAGCGTTACCGTCGGTATTTCCGACCACGCTCAGGAAGCCCTGGGCGATGTGGTGTTTATCGAGTTGCCGGAAGTGGGCAAGACCTTGAATGCAGGCCAGGAAGCCGGCGTAGTGGAGTCGGTGAAGGCCGCTTCGGATATCTATGCGCCGATCGGCGGCGAAGTCATCGCGATCAACGAAAGTCTGGCCGATAGTCCGGAAAACGTGAATAGCGATCCTTACGGCAGCTGGTTCTTCAAGCTCAAGCCGCGTGACGCCAGCGAACTGGACAAGCTGCTCGACGCCGGCGCCTATAAGGCAACCGCCGATTCCGACGCTTAATCGCACGACGCAGCCACTGGCATACGACCGAGGGCGGGATTTATCCCGCCCTCGGTCGTTTCAGCCTATTTATTCGGCCGCCAGTATCGCCTTGGCCAACTCCAGGTCGCTGGCTTGCAGCTGCGGGTTCTCCGTGCGTACCTGATGCAACGCAGCCTCCAGATAGGGGCCGCGAATCGCTCCGTTACTGGCGATAAAACTGCTGGCGTCATCGCGGGCCGGGACAATCAGCTTCTTGTCCTTGACCGTCAGGTAGGTTGAGGCCGTGGTCGCCCCGGACGAAAGAATATCGCGCACGAAACTGTCGGCGAATGCCGGTACGGCGCTAAGCGTGAGCGCGGCAACGAGTGTCAGGTTTAGCGGGTGCATGTCGTTGACTCCTGGTTGGAACCTCGACATTAAGAGTTTTTGCCTACTGTCAGGGTTCAAACGAGGCGATCAAGGGTCGCGCCGTGTGCTGATCCGCTTGCAGGCCCGCTTGCAGGTAATAGAGCTGCAGCCCCGGCAGCTGCAAATGCCCGCTCTGGACGAAGCCATGCCGCTGATACAGCGCCAGGTTGCGCGGTGCCGCGGTTTCCAGAGCAACCTTGGCGCAGCCGCTGGCACCTAGTTGTCCCAGGCATTCACCGAGCAAGGCGCTGCCTATGCCCTGGCCCTGCAAATCTGCGGCGGTGCCGATGAATTCGATACGCGCGCAGTCGGCCTGGTCCAGGTGCTGGTCGAAGGCCGCCAGCAGTTGATCGAGCCGTGCCAGGCAGTTATCGCCGCAGTGTTGGCGAATCTCTGCGCCAATACGCAGCAGGCTGGCGGCACTGGCCTGTTGTGCGGGCATGCTGAAATAACAGACCGCAACCAGACGATCTGCCCGCCAGGCGGCCAGCGTCGGTAATTGGTTTGCCCGGTGAAAGGCTTGATAGCTGGCGAGGTAGGCGCCACGACGGGCGTCATAGCCCGGGCGTTCGGCGAACAGATACCAGGCCAGGGTGGCGTCGTCGGCAAAGGCCTGGTCGAGCAAGGCGAGCGCGGCGGCATCCTGCGCCGCGGGCAGCGGCGCAATATGCGGTGCGCTCATTGCCTGGCTTCGACCTTGAGCACCACGCCATCCTGGCCGGTTACCTCGACGGTCGCTCCGGCCGGCAAATCCGGGCCACTGACCAGCCAAAGCGAGTCTCCGGCCTTGATCTTGCCGCGGCCGTCATGGATGGCCTCATGCAGCACGAAGCGGCGTCCCACCAGCTCGCTGCCGCGGCGGTTCAGCCCCGGTTGATCGGAGGGTTTGGCCGCGGTGCGCTGGCGTCGCCACCAGATCACCGCAGTCAGTACCGAGAGTACGCCGAACAGGATGAACTGCAGTGCCCAGGGCAGTGCCGGAAAGGCAAAGGTGATGACCCCGACGCTCGCCGCCGCCACGCCGATCCATAGCAGGTAACCACCGGCGCCGAAGACTTCGAGGATCAGCAGCACGGTGCCGAGCGCCAGCCAGTTCCAGTACGACAGGTGTTGCAGGCTCTCCCACATCGCTTAACCCTTCTTGCCCGAGGCGTCGTTGCCGAAGGTGGCTTTGACGATTTCGCCGATGCCGCCGACCGCGCCAATTACCTGACTGGCTTCCAGCGGCATCAGAATCACCTTGCTGTTGTTGGCGCTGGCCAGCTGGCCGAGGGCGTCGATGTATTTCTGTGCGACGAAGTAGTTGATCGCCTGCACGTTGCCGCTGGCAATGGCGTCGGAAACCACCCGGGTGGCTTCGGCTTCGGCACCGGCGGCACGCTCGCGCGCTTCGGCTTCGAGGAAGGCGGCCTGACGCTGGCCTTCGGCCTCGAGGATCTGCGCCTGCTTCTTGCCTTCGGCGGTGAGAATGGCGGCGGCGCGCA
>CAMPJN010000468.1 GCA_946886875.1 uncultured Pseudomonas sp. | reverse complement strand
ATCATCGCCGTGCCTACCGGCATCTTCACCGCCGAACTGGCCAACGCGATGCGCAGCGGCGGCCATATCGAACACCCCTGCCCGAACTGCTACAAAGCCGAACACGACGCCACCGCAGCCTTCTGCAATCGCTGCGGAAGTTCGCTGTTTCCTCCTCGTCAGGCGCAAGAGACCGATATCGGCGCTTCCTGACCTCACTCCCCTGCCAATCGCCGGGGCGAAACCGCCCCGGCCCTCCGCCCGCCGGCAAAAACAAGCGAACCCTCATCCTCGGTGATAGTCACAAAGGAACGGGCGCGGTTGCTCGTTTGGCACGCAGACGCGGCTGGCAATGGGAGCAGGCATGCCGCTACTCAAGCTTTTTCACTTCATCGCGTTGATTGCCTGGTGCGGTGCGCTGCTCTACCTGCCGGCATTGATAGCCGCGGGTACGCGGATCAGCAACGCCTTGTTCTATCGCGACCATGCGCACCTGACGCGCATGGTCTTCACCCTGGTGGCGACACCCGCGGCGCTGCTGGCGATAGGTTCGGGCACGGTGCTGTTCGTGCGCGAGTCGGTGTTCCAGCCCTGGCTGATCCTCAAGCTCACGGCGGTGGCCGGCATGGTGCTCTGCCATGCGCTTTGCGGTGTATTGATCCTGCGCATAGAGCGTTTCCCGGAGCGCGCTATCGGCCGTGAGTGCCTGGTGATAGGCGTGCTACTGACCGCGCTGATCGCCACCGCCCTGTGGCTGGTGTTGGCCAAACCGGCGCTCTGAACACAAGGAATCGAAGCGGCCCATGAATAGCCATCGCCTTAGCGTCGCAGCGCAATCGAAGTCAAAACCGCTGGGCTCAAAGGTCCACTTCCACGCCAACCGCCTGCTCGTAAACCAAGCGTCCGCCGAGGTAGGCCGCCAATGCGATCAAACCGGCGGTCAACAGCGACAGATACAGGCACCAGAGCTGCATATGCTGTTCCAGCCCCTGGTAACGCAGCAACCAGTTGAGGGTTGCCAACGACAGCATCATCACGGCGATGATCGCGTGGCACCAGGCGGTGATTTTCAGGCGAATGCGCTCGACGATCAGCAGATCGACCAAACCGGCCAGGCTCGCCACCCAACCGCCCAACGAACCGACGCCCGCCAACCACAGGCTGGCGCGCGACCAGAACGGATCGCCGCTCCACAGATAGGCCAGGTCACTGGCCACCAGGCCGAGCAAGGCAGCGACCGGAAAGTGGATCATCATCGGGTGCAGCGGGTGCCCGGCGATGGCGGCGCGGCTGATAATGGATTCGTATCGGTCGACCATCCAGACTTCCTCGCTTGGCGTTGCGCAACGATCGCGCGGTGCAAGAAACCCCGCGTCACTATGCAGTTGACCGTTCTGCTGCTGACAGTTCCATTGCTGGCGGCCTGCAGCGGGCCGCAATCGGCACTCGACCCGGCCGGGCCTATGGCCCGTGAGGTGGCGCTGCTGTGGTGGGTGATGTGCGGCTTCGCCAGCCTGGTGCTGCTGGTGGTGAGCGCCTTGTGGATCTACGCGATGCGCCGCCAACCGCGCGATATCGACCCGCAGCAGGCCAAGCGCATCCACAGGCGCTGGATCATCGGCGGCGGCATTATCCTGCCGACGGCGAGCATCGTGCTGTTGCTGGTTTTCGGCACGCCCATCGCCTCGCGCATGTTGCCGCTGCCCCTGAGCGGCGAACAGCCGCTGCGCATCGAAATCATCGGCCACCAATGGTGGTGGGAGGTGCGCTACCCGGACAGCGGCGTGGTCACCGCCAATCAGCTGCATATCCCCGCCGCGCGCCCGGTGGATATCCAGGTCAGCAGCGCCGATGTGATCCATTCCTTCTGGGTGCCGCGCCTGGGCGGCAAGATCGACATGATCCCCGGCCACCTCAACCGCATCCGCCTGCAGGCCGACCAGCCCGGCGTTTTTCGCGGCCAATGCTCGGAGTTCTGCGGCACTCAGCACAGCCATATGGTGCTGCAGGTGCAGGCGCATAGCGAAGTGGATTTCGCCGCCTGGCTAACGGCCCGCCAGACGCAGCGCATCGAGGCGTTGCCGGGGGCGGCTGGCGAGACTTTCGCCGGGTACTGCGGCCGCTGCCACCGCGTCGCCGGAATCAGCGATGGCCAGCGCGCGCCGGACCTGTCCGACCTTGGTTCGCGGCCGACCCTGGGCAGCGGTGTGCTGGTCAACCAGCCTGGCGCCATCCTCACCTGGCTGCGCGAGCATCAGCGATTGAAGCCGGGCAACGGCATGCCGCTGCATGACGATATCGACCCCGAGCAACTGCAACGCATCGCCGACTGGCTGGAGGGGCTGGCCCCATGAGCAAGCGCAAGAACGCGCCGGCTACCGACCCGGATCAGCTGCACGATCAGTTCAATGCGGTATGGGGCAACCCGCGCGGCTGGCGCGCGCTGACCATCGTCAACCACACCACCATCGGTCTGCGTTTCATGTATACCGGGGCGGCGTTTTTTCTGCTTGGCGGGTTGCTGGCGATGCTGATCCGCACCCAGCTCGCCCTGCCGAACCACGCCTTTATGAGCGCGGATGTCTACAACCAGGTGTTCACCATGCATGGCACGGTGATGATGTTCCTGTTCGCCGTGCCGATGATGGAGGGCATGGCGGTCTACCTGATTCCGAAGATGATCGGCGCCCGCGACTTGGTGTTCCCTCGCCTGTCCGCCCTCGGCTACTACTGCTACCTGTTCGGCGGCCTGATTCTGGCGTCCAGCCTGTTGCTCGACCTCGCGCCCAAGGCTGGCTGGTTTATGTACACGCCGCTGTCCAGCGCCGTTCACACGCCGGGGCCGAACTCGGACTTCTGGTTGCTGGGCATCACCTTTGTCGAAATCTCCGCGGTCAGCGCCGGCATCGAGCTGGTGGTGTCGATTCTACGCTCGCGGACCCGGGGCATGGCGCTGCACCAGATGCCGATCTACGCCTGGTACATCCTGGTGATGGCGATGATGATCGTGGTCGGTTTTCCGCCGCTGATCCTGGGTTCGATCCTGCTGGAACTGGAGCGCGCCGCCGGCATGCCGTTCTTCGAAGTGGCCCGCGGCGGCGACCCGCTGCTCTGGCAACACCTGTTCTGGCTGTTCGGCCACCCCGAGGTGTACATCCTGTTCCTGCCCGCGGCGGGCATCGTCTCGACCGTGCTACCGGTATTCGCTCAGCGCCCTCTGGTGGGCTATCGCTGGGTGGTGCTGGCGGTGCTGACCACAGGCTTTATCAGCTTCGGCCTGTGGGTGCACCATATGTTCACCGTCGGCATTCCGCAGTTGGCCCAGGCGTTTTTCTCGGCGGCGAGCATGCTGGTGGCGATTCCCACCGGGGTGCAGATCTTCGCCTGGCTGGCGACCCTGTGGCTGGGCAAGCCGG
>CAMPJN010000467.1 GCA_946886875.1 uncultured Pseudomonas sp. | reverse complement strand
TTGTACCCCTAAAAGTACCCTTAAAACGGTAGGACTCCATCGGAAAACGACGGAACGCCAAAACGAAAAAACCTGCCAGAAGGCAGGTTTTTTGGGGGTTCCAGAGATTTTGTTGGCCTTCTCTGGAACTTCAAATGGTGCCGGCACCAGGAATCGAACCCGGGACCTACTGATTACAAGTCAGTTGCTCTACCAGCTGAGCTATACCGGCATTTGAGGGCGGCCATTATATCTATTCAGGTGCCCGAGTAAAGCCGTCTGAGCATAGTTCTGCGTTGCTCGGGCTATCAGCAGCAAAATCCTTATGCACAAGTCGATGGTTGCGACTCGGCGCTGGTTTTGGAAATGTGTGGTTCGTCACGTAATTTTATAAGTTGCTGTTCTGCTTGATATTTATTGACTGGTTAAAAAGCCAGTGGCTGTTTTGCCGGCATGCGGCGGCGGCTTTGCCTGGGCTTTCTGAGAATCTATCAACACAGTTATCCACAGGCTGATGATCGATTCACAGGCGTTCGGCGAGCAATAACAGGTTGCGCGGGGTGAGCTGGCTGGGGCAGAAGCTACCCAGGCGTACGCTGTATCCCTGCTCTTGCAGGTAGAGCGCGCGATCGAGCAACAGCCAGAGTTCCAGCGGCCGGCGAAACAGGCCACAAAGCAGCTCCAGGTTGCGCACTTCGGCGAGGCGTCGCCAGCCTTGGTTTTCCAGTGCGTGCCAGTCCTGGGCACTTGGGGCGGGTAATTGTTTGAGGGCTGCGAGGTGTTGGCAGTAGTCGGCGAAGCTGGCGCTGAGCCAGGCGGGCGCCAGTGAAGGGGTGGGCAGGTAGTCGTCGACGCCGCGCAGTTGCCGTTGCAGCAGGTCGAAGGCCAGGCGCCAGGCCATTGATTGGTCGCGCTGGCGACGTACACGGGCGCCAGCGGTGACGGTTTCGCTCAGCGGCAGGCCGAGGTCATCGAGCGATAGCTGCAAGGCCGAGGTTTTCGCGGTTTCGGAGAGCGCCTGGTAGTTCGGTGTGCTTATGCGGTTGTAGCAGCAGGGCGCCACGGCCAGTTGTCGGCAGCCGCTGTGGCTGGCCAGTTGCAGCAGGCGCACATGCAGATCGCCACAGGCATGCAGGGCGACCGGGGTTTGCTCAGCGTGCAGCTGAACGCTAGCGGCCATTACGTCTTGCTGCAGGTGCGCGGCAATCAGGCCTGCGCGTTCGCTCAGCTGTTGGCCGGTCGCGACCAGGGCGGCGTCGTTCTCCAGGCAAGTGAGGGCGCCGCCGTCTAAAACTAACAGGCGACCCAGATGACCTTTACCGGAACACCAATCGAGCCAATGGTGTGGTTGCTGGGCGAATTGCAGGCAGCTGGCGAAGGCTTCTATCTGCCGCCATTTGCGTCCCGGCACACCGCTATTGAGGCGTGAGGGCCGCTTCATCAATGCGCTTTGCGGTAGTTCGCCGACGGCGCTCAGCTCTGCGGTTTGCGCGGCCAGCTCAGAATAGGGCCAGGGCGCCTGCAGTAATTCGGGATGATTGTGCGCTGCCTCGGCGTCGGCCAGGGTTCGCCCTCGCAGCCAGGCGGCCAGCTGCTCGTGCTTGCTTTCCCAAGGTAGCTGCTGCCGGGTAAAGGGGCGCGGACGCCAGAACTCTTGGTGCTCCAAGAGCAAAGCGTCGAGCACGTGGAAGCGCACGAGCAGTTGCGGACCACTAAGGGGGGCAAGCATGGGCATGGCTGAAGTCGGAAGAATGGGTTGCGAGTATATCGCCAGGGCGTAAATACGGCGTGGGCAAAATCCGACCCGCCAGCCTCGGCGGCTTCTAGGAAGGGACCGCCTTCAACGACTGCCGCCTCTGTTGCGAGCGGCTCATCATCTGGAATAGAAGCCACTGATTACAAGTCAGTGATTACCCGTTTGCCAGTCAATGCGCGCTGCATAAGCGCAGGAGTAAACGCCAGGCAACGATACAGCAGCGCTACGGCAAGCAAGGTCGCCAGCGGAGCGCCGATATAGAAGAGCCCATACGGCCACCCCAGCCCTGGCCCCACGGCCTTCTGCCAAACACCCCAGAACACCAGCATGATGCTCGCATGAGCGAGGAACATCAGATAGATCATGGGCTCCAGCCTGGCCAACAAACCACCCACAGCCATCCGGCTCAGTAGATAGGCCACCAGCAGAAAGGCGCCGCTCACCAGCAGGCGCGACAGCATGTCGGTCGCATTGTCGCGGTATTCGCCAGCGAATACCGGGGCCAGCGCCACCAATGCCAAGGGCACCAGCAGCGCTGCCGCCAATTTGCTCAGCGTACCCGGGCTTGGCCTGAACAGGCTGTCCTGTAGCCCAAGGTAGATGCCGGCGCAGAAGAACATCAGGATAGCCGGGCGCATAACCACAGGGACAAAACCCAGGGTAAGCCCAACCAGCCAGAGCAGCGCCAAGCCGGCCGCGCCCGTATACCGCAGCAGCGCCAGCAACACAGGTAGCAACAGCGAGCAGACGAAGATGTCCCGGAGGAAGTTGAGCGCGGTGGTTGCCGAGCCATAGTTGTAGGCCGTCAGCCTGTCCAACAGCAGCGGTAGCTCTGCCCACTGCAGACTCGGCAGCTCACGCAGTACCGCCGTTTGCGCACCGCTGGCCAGCCATATCAACACCGAGAGCAGAATAATTACGGCGTTCCAACTGATCAGCGGAATCATCAGGGTTTGCCAGCGCTCGCGGGCGTAGACTGCCCAGTTGCGCCTGCGCGCATAGGCCGTCACCGCCAGAAAGCCGCCCAACACACTGAGCGCAGGCACGCTGGCCCGCCCCAAAGTATCGGAGAGCACGCCTTCAAGCAGGGCCAAGTGCGCGGGCAGCTCACCGGCAAAACTGTCCAGGCCAGGATTCACATGCACGTAACTCATAAAGAATATGCATAGCACCCGACAAATCTTGATTGCCTCGGACTCGCTTGGCGTCATCTAAAAAACTCTATTGATCAGCATGGCGGTCTGCTATACGGAATCGCGCCAGATTAGCGTGCGTAACAGGAACAATGGATTACCCACCACATAGCGCTGAAACAAGCGCCTGGGTTCGAGCATCAGCCGGAACAGCCACTCGCAACCGAGGCGGCGTATCCACAGGGGCGCGCGGCTAACCTTGCCGCCGAGAAAGTCCACTATTGCCCCGCCGCACACCACCAAACAGGGCTGACCGCTGGCGGCGATCCTGGCGGCCAGCTGTTCCTGCTTGGGCATGCCCATGCCTAGCACTATCAGCTCTGGCCGCAGCTGCCGGGCAAGCAAGGTATAGGCCTCCAGCTCAGCGAAACCATGCTGGGAAGACACCACCTGCACGCCGAAGCGTTCTTCGCTGTGGCGTACCGCATTGGCCAGAAACGGCTCCTGGGTGCCCCAGAACGCGACGCG
>CAMPJN010000466.1 GCA_946886875.1 uncultured Pseudomonas sp. | reverse complement strand
GATCAGCAGGAGAAACACTGATGAGCCGTCTGCAAAGCCGTTTTGCCCAGCTCAAACAAGAAAACCGTGCCGCCCTGGTGACCTTCGTTACCGCTGGCGACCCCAACTACGATGCGTCCCTGGCGATCCTCAAAGGCCTGCCAGCCGCTGGCGCCGATGTCATCGAGCTGGGCATGCCCTTTACCGACCCGATGGCCGATGGCCCGGCGATCCAGCTGGCGAATATTCGCGCCCTGGAAGGCGGGCAGAACCTGGCCCTGACCCTGCAGATGGTGCGTGAGTTTCGCGAAGGCGAGCAGGCCACCCCGCTGGTGCTGATGGGCTACTTCAACCCGATCCACAAGTACGGCGTCGAGCGCTTTATTGCCGAGGCTGTAGCCTCCGGGGTCGACGGCCTGATCGTCGTCGATCTGCCGCCGGAACATAACGCGGACCTCTGCGACCCGGCGCAAGTGGCGGGCCTGGACTTTATCCGTCTGACCACCCCGACTACCGATGATCATCGCCTGCCCAAGGTGCTTAACGGCAGCTCCGGCTTCGTTTATTACGTTTCGGTGGCGGGCGTCACCGGCGCCGGCTCGGCGACCCTGGAACACGTCGAACAAGCCGTGGCGCGCCTGCGCCGGCATACCGACCTGCCAATCAGCATCGGCTTCGGCATCCGTACCCCGGAACACGCGGCGACCATCGCCCGCTTGGCCGACGGCGTAGTGGTCGGCTCGGCATTGATCGACCAGATCGCCAACGCCGCGAGTAGCGAGCAGGCGGTGGATGACGTGCTCAGCCTGTGTAAATCCCTGGCCGAAGGGGTACGCGGCGCGCGGCTGTAACGGCAAGCAATCTCGTCGTCGGCCGGGTTGGCCGCCTATGTGGCGGTTCGGTCAGCTCGGATAAGGGCAGCGGCGTAACCCGGGAATGGTGGCGACGCGGTGTCGGGTCATTGGGTCGAACCGCCCGGCAATAACTGCGGCGCCTCGCGCTGCAATTTGTTTTGCAACATCTCCAATTGCTCGAGCGCGGCGCGGGCTTCGTCGATTTCCTCGGCGCTGCGTTCGCCGGTTTGGGCGGCCTGTTCGATGCGCTCGCGGATCGCCGGGATCTGCTGCACCCCACTGGCATAGGCCTGAATCAGCGCGCGGCTTTGCTGATCCTCGAACGCCTGGTACTGCGCCGGGTCGGCCAGTTGCGCCGGCGTGGCCTGCTCGCGCGGTTTCAGCGTGCCAAGCTGCGGGCTGCGTGGGTCGCCCTGCTCGGCCATCAGTTGCATCAGCACCTGTGCTTCTTCGGCGTTTAGCGCGGGCTCGACCGTGCTATCGACGACCGGCGCTACTGGCGTTGAATTGGCCGCGACAGGTTGCGGCTCGGGCGCAAGCGGCGAGGGCGGTTCAACCGAGCGCGCCGCCGCCACCTGCGGCACCGCAACCGTTGCAATAGGTTCAACTCCCGGCAGCCACCAGATACCCAGCGCCACCGCCGCCGTGGCCGATAGCAACCCGCCAAACAGCCAGCGCTTCACAGCCCCTCGACCTTGGCATTGGCCAGCAAGGCATCGACGCGCTGCTGGAATTCACGGGTCAGTTGTTCCTTGGCCACCGCCTGGTTGACCTCGTAGCGCACGCTGGGGTCGCTGAGTGGCAGTTGTTTGTCCTCACGGCTGCGCACCTGAACGATCTCGAAGGCGCCATCGATCAACATCGGCTGGGAAAAGCTGTCGGCCTTCTGCAGCAGCGCGGTCTTGCGCAGGAAATCCAGCTGCGCATCCTGCGGGCGGATCAGGCCGAGATCGCCGGGCGGTGTTTGGCTTTTATCGTCAGCCAGCGAATAACGGCGCACTGCTTCGTCGAAGGCCAATCCGGCCTGTAGCTCGGCATACACCCGGTCGGCCGTGACCTGATCGGTCAGGCAGATATGCGCGGCGCGTATCTCGGCGACATTGAGGAACAGTGTCAGGTTGCGCTGGTAATAGGCCTCGGCGTCGGCATCGCTGATCTGCCTGGCGCGCTGTTTGAGGCTGTCGGTTTCGTGGTGAAAATCGTTATGCAGGCCGAGCTGGTGCATGTACTTGTGGCGGATCAGCTTGTCGCGCACCAGTTGGCGCAAACCGGCCTGCTCGGCGGCATCGAAGCCCTTTTTACCCAGCTGATACCAGAGGTAGTCGCGCTGCGCCTGCTGGCGCACCTGCTCGGCGAGGTAAGCCAGATTGCCCTGTTGCAGCTCGACCTGACCCTGGACGTTGTCGCCCTGGTACAGGTCCAGCAACGTCAGCCGGCGCTCGATCTGGCCGGGAAACTGCCAGGCGATCAAGCTCAGCGCCGCCGCCTCGGCCTGTTGCGCCGGGCTCAGTTGCAGGCTGTCGAGCACCACGCCTTGCTGTGACGGCGCGAGAATCTGCCGCAAGCGTTCGCTGCTCAGCCCTTGCGGTTGGCGCAGAAACGGCCGCACGTCCTGATCGAACTGCTTGCCGTAGACCTGCTCGATCAGGTTGGCGGCTTCGCGCTCGACCAGCACCTCGAGGTCGCCGCGATACTTGTCGTTGAGCTCGGTCTCCACCTCGCGCGCCAGCAGGTGGTTCTCCGCCAGGCCGGTGCGCAGCAGGCGCAGGTCGGTGTTGAACTTGACCCGGGTCACGGCCTTTTCCAACACCTCGATGCTCTTGCCGGGCAGGCGTTCGCCGTCGATGCGCAGATCCTGGCTGGCCAGGGCCGACAGGCAGATGCCGGCCAGCCCCAGTACCAGCAAACTGCGCTGGAAAATGCCCGCCACTTAGAGACCACCCTGGCCGTGGAAGCTGTTGGCGCCCTTGGTCAGCACGCTGACGGTCAGCGCGATGGATTCCGGGATCAGCTCCTTGGCGATACGCAAACGGGTGGCGTAGCTGGTGTCGTACAGCGGCTCGGGGCGCTGATAGGCGACCTGGGCGGTCTGGGTCAGGAGGTCGCGGATCGACTGTTGCGGGTCATAGCTGCCGACCCGGCCGGCCACCGCGGTCATGTCGTTGAGGCCTTCGCTGAAGTAATGATCGTCGACCCAGCCTTCCCAGCCGGAGTGGCCGTTGCCCGAGGTGACCCAGGCATGGTGCGGCTGCGCCACATCACCGGTGGTGTGCAGCGAGTAGCCGATGGTTTGCAGCGAGGGGGCGTTCTTGAACTGGTCGAACCAGTACTTGGCGAGGTTATCGATGGGCTGGAAGGCGGCGGTCTGGAAGTCGCCGTAGTGCGTCTGCCAGTTGGAGCTGCTGCCCTGGCGGTAGTGCGCTTCGGTGGTATCGAAGTCGCTCTTCTTCAGCTCGCGGTTGTACAGGTAGACCATGGCGTACCAGTCGACATCGCCGCTCCAGCTGCCGTCGACCTTGCGGTAGCGGTAGTCGTAACCGCCGTGGTCGTTGCCATGGGCGTCGCCCTGGCGGGCCAT
>CAMPJN010000465.1 GCA_946886875.1 uncultured Pseudomonas sp. | reverse complement strand
GAGTGTACGAGTTGTACATGAGCATTCCGAGGCCGATTTCAACGCCGCATAGCCGAGCGCAGTAATTTTTCAGCGGCCTGTAAAGCAAAACGGCGGCCCTTGGCCGCCGTGTCGCTGTTTCGGGAATGCTCCTGCTTCAGACCGCAATTGGCTCGTCGGCGGTCTCTTCCTGGGGTTTGGGCAGGGACGACAACAGCGCCATGATCAGCGCCGCCAGGTATGGCAAGGATTGCACCAGCAGCATCGCCACCCAGAACTTCACGTCGGCGCTGGGCAGGCCCTGGACGATGGCGATGCCCACGGCCGCGCCCCAGAGCAGCAGCATGATAAAGACCTCTTCGCGGGCTTCCGCCAGCGCCACCATCAGGCCGTGGTTGCTGGCCATCTTCGGCGTACGGAAGAACGGGATACTGGTGGTGAAGAAGCCGTACAGCACCGCCTTGGCGATGGTGTGCGACAGCGCCAGGCCGGCCAGCGCGGCGCAGAACGCATCCTTCAGGTTGACGCCGACCGCGCGCTGATAAAGGAAGACGATTTTCGCCACCTTGAACAGGAACAGTGCCAGCGGCGGAATGGCGAAGATCAGCAGCGGCGGGTCGACCCGCTGCGGCACTATGATCATCGCCGCCGACCAGAGCAGGGCGCCCACGGTGAAGAAGATGTTCAGGCCATCGGCGACCCAGGGCAGCCAGCCGGCGATAAAGTGGTAACGCTGGCCGCGCTTGAGCTGGCAATCCTTACCGAGGAACAGGCTGCGGGCGTGGCCCTTCATGATCTGGATGGCGCCATAGGCCCAGCGGAAACGCTGTTTCTTGAAGTCGATAAAGGTGTCCGGCATCAGGCCTTTGCCGAAGCTGTCGTGGGCGTAAGCGGCGGCATAGCCTTTCTTGAATACGCGCAGGCCCAGCTCGGCATCTTCGCAGATGGTCCAGTCGGCCCACTTCAATTCGTCCATCACGGTACGGCGGATCATGGTCATGGTGCCGTGCTGGATGATCGCGTTGCGGTCGTTGCGGGTGACCATGCCGATATGGAAGAAGCCTTTGTATTCGGCGTAGCAGAGCTTCTTGAAGGCGCTTTCCTGGTCGTCGCGGTAGTCCTGCGGCGACTGCACCACGGCGATCTCGGGGTCGGCGAAGTGCGGCACCATGTGCTTGAGCCAGTTGCGGTCGACGCAGTAGTCGGAGTCGATCACCGCCACCACTTCGGCGTCCGGCGCGGTGTGCGGAAGGATGTAATTCAGCGCGCCGCCCTTGAAGCCATGCAGTGGTGCCACGTGGAAGAACCTGAAGCGCGGCCCGAGCTGCTCGCAATAGGCCTGCACCGGTTCCCACACCGCCGGGTCCTTGGTGTTGTTGTCGATGATCAACACTTCGAAGTCGGGATAATCGAGGTTGGCCAGGGCGTCGAGGGTCTGTTTGACCATTTCCGGCGGCTCGTTGTAGCAGGGCACATGGATCGACACCTTGGGTCGGTAGGCGTTATCGGCCAGCACCGGACAGAATGGCCGCCTGCGGCTGTGCATCCACACGGTTTCCGCCAGTTCGTGGGCTTCGGTGAGCAGCACGATAAACACGCCGAAGGCACCGAAGCCGAGTAACAGGCCGACCATGATGCTGAACCAGGTGCTGTATTGCTGGCTGTAGTCGTAGCCGATCCATACCAGCAGCGAGCCGCCGGCGAACGCGACGAAGGTCAGGAAGGTACGCCCGCGCTGGCGCAACGCGCTGCCATCGATCAACAGCAAGGCCAGCGCGAGCAGGGCCATGACCACCGAGGCCACGGCCAACAGGCGCCATTGCGGAATGGCGACCACTGGGCCTTCGAAATTGAATTTCGCCTGGCGGTCGAGGTTGTACACGCCCCAATAAGCACCGACCGAGCCTTCGTCGCTGCTTTTCCATGGCTGATCGAAGGCTTCGATGACGAAATAGTTGTAACCCTTGTTGTTCAGGGTATTGACCAGGGTGCGCAGGTAGATCGCCTGGTCGGCGGGGGACGCATCGGCGCCGCCACGCATGCGACCGTTGCTCGGCCAGCCGACTTCGGAGAGCAGCAGGGGCTTTTTCGGGAACAGTTTTTTCAGGTCGCGGGCGCGGTCGAGGACGAACTGGGTGGAATCCTCCATCGGCACGAACTCCCAGTAGGGCAGCACGTGGGCGGCGATCAGGTCGACGTGCCCGGCCAGTTGCGGGTGCTCCTCCCAGATATGCCACTGCTCGGAGGTGGTAACCGGCACCTTTACCGCGGCGCGCACGCGGTCGAGGTAGGCGATCAATTCCTCGGGTTCGATCTCGCTGCGGAACAGCGCCTCGTTGCCCACTACCACGCGCACTACGCTGCGCGAGCTGTTGGCGATTTCGATGGCTTTGGCGATTTCGCGCTCGTTGCGCTGCAGATCCGGGCTGATCCAGATGCCCAGGGTCACGCGCAGGCCCAGTTCTTCGGCCAGTCGTGGAATGTTGGCCAGGCTGCCGTCCACCGAATAGGTGCGGATGTTGTCGGTCTGCTTGGTGAGCAACTCCAGGTCGGCGCGTATTTCCGCGTCGCTGGGGTAGGTATTGGTCTGAGGGTTCTGCCCCTGACGGAACGGGGAAAACGAATAGCCGGAAATCTGTTCGGGCCAATCCGGCGCGCTGACCGGCCGGTTATAGAGTGCCCAGATACCAGCAAAGAGTGCGGCTATGGCCAGGACCACAACCAGATTGATTCCAAGTTTACGCGCAGGCATAACGTCTTCAGGTTCCGCAGGGAGGGCAATACAGAGGAGTCGACGAGCGTCGGATGCGCGCATGCTACTCCGCCGCCAGTGGACTGTATAGCAGCGCCAGGCCCCGCTTGGCGGGGCCTGTCAGGTTGGAACCGGTAGGGCCGATAAAGTTCGTCGAATCAGTGGTTAGGGTGCATGAGGCTGCCCGTACCGGCCGGAAAAATCGCCCGCAAACCATGCTTCCGCCGAGCCGCCTGTAACCATATCGCGTCCGCTCCCGGCCCCTGGTAACGAATCGGCGCTTGGGTGCGGCCAGCCGGCTTCCTATAATGCGCGCCAGCCTGCCGCCGCCCTCAAGGTAATGAGATGACGCTCGACCAACAACGCTTTGCCGGAATTGCCCGCCTCTACGGCCGCGAGGGCGCCGAACGCCTGGCCGCGGCCCATGTCGCGGTGGTTGGTATCGGCGGCGTCGGGTCCTGGGCCGCCGAAGCCCTGGCGCGCTCGGGGGTCGGCGAGATCTCGCTGTTCGATCTGGACGATGTCTGTGTGAGCAACAGCAACCGTCAACTGCATGCGCTGGATAGCACGCTCGGGCAGCCCAAGGTCGAGGTCATGGCGGCGCGCATCCGGGGCATCAATCCGGCCTGCGTGGTGCATGCGGTGGCGGACTTCGTCACCCGCGAGACCATGGCCGAGTACATCACCGA
>CAMPJN010000464.1 GCA_946886875.1 uncultured Pseudomonas sp. | reverse complement strand
TGCTGGTCGGCGAGTACGTGCGTCACTTTATCGAGCAGCAGGGCCGCGATACCTGTTACGCGGATATTCCAGCCATCGCCCGCGGCCAGCTGACCTGGGAAGACCAGGCCCGCGCCGCGCGGCCGCCGCTGCTGATCCTCGATACCCACCTGCTGAGCAACCTGTTGTGGAGCCGCAGCCTGTTCGGCGACTGCCCGGCCTGGATCGAACAAGCCCTGCTCGAACGACGCTATGACCTGCACCTGCTGCTCGACCCGCAAGGCGTACCCTGGGTCGCCGACGGCCAGCGCTGCCAACCGGATCTGGCCGAGCGGCTGGAATTCCATCGAGCCTGTCGCGATTGGCTGCAAGGCAACGGCCAGACCTTCCGCGACCTCGATGGCGACTGGACGCAGCGACGCCAGCAGGCGCTTGAGCATGTCGCTGATCTATTAAGCGAGCCCCGCGCTGGAGTGTAGGAACGACCTAAGTTAGCCAATGGTAGCCCGGGCTGAGCGGCGACTGGGCGCAGCGCCGCCAGCAGGCGCTCGAATGCGTCGCTGAGTTATTGGCCGAGCCCCGCTGGAATGTGGGAGCGATCAAGGTTAGCCAATGGTAGCCCGGGTTGAGCGAAGCGATACCCGGGAATCGGTGCCCTGGGTATCGCTGCGCCTAACCCAGGCTACGTGCTGAGTGATCGCACCCACGCTCCGGCGTGGGCGTGCCACCCCGGACGCTCCGCGTCCGCAGCGTCAGTCGCCGTAGCATCCATAACCCGTTCTTGCCGCCCATGACGCAGCCAGCAAAAACCATCACGACAGAATCGCTGGCGGCCCCGTATCATCGACGGCTTATTTCAACTAGCAGTCGAGAGCCTTTAAGGATGAAGAAGTATCTGAGTCAATGGATTTGTATGTTCATGCTGATGCTGTTCGGCGCCTTGGCCGGTTGTGCTTCCAAGGGGGGCGATATGGCGGGCGAGGGCGCTGCTGCCGAGGTGGCGACCAGCGCGCCGCTGCAGGGCAAGAGTTCGGGGCGTTTGCTGGTATGGACCGCGAGTTTTTCCCTGGAAGTAGCGGATTTGGCCAAGGCCAAAGTGCAGCTCAGCGAGCGCATGCTGGCGCTGGGTGGTTATGTCGAGGAAACCAGCGATTATGGCGAGTACAGCCAGAACCTGGTTTTCCGGGTGCCCAAGGATGCCTTCGAAACAGCTCTGGGTAGCGTCGAGCAGAGCGGCAAGGTGCTGTCGCGCCACGTCAAAGGCGAGGATGTCACTGAGCAGTATGTGGATGTGGAAACCCGCCTGAACAACAACCGCGTGCTGCGTGATCGCCTCAAGCAGCTGCTCGGCAAGGCCAGCAGCGTGCAGGACATTCTGCAGATCGAGAGCGAATTGAACCGCATCCAGTCGGAGATCGACTCCATGGAAGCACGCATGCGCATCCTCAAGGACCAGATCCAGATGTCGACCATCACGGTCGAGTTGCGCCAACAGGCCGAGGAGAAACCCAGGACCATTTATGGCCCGCTCGGCTACCTCTATAAGGGCGCTGAGTGGTTTGTGACCAAGCTGTTTGTTATTCGCGAGTAATGTAGGTGGCTATGAGCGGGCACCACACAGGTGCTCGCGGCGCCCTGGAGAGAATGGTGATTCGATTACTGCTAGTGGTGGGGCTGCTGCTCCACGGCGCCTTGGCGTTTGCCGGGGCGGCGGGCGAGTTGAATACGTCCGCGCCCGTGGATTACCGGTTGATCGGCGAGGTGCTGCTGCTCGTGCTGGCGGTGCTGCTGACCAGTCTGTTCTGGTGGCGCAAGCTGCGCCGGCTCAGCGGCCAATTGCAGGCGCGTTCGCAAACCGATGGGCTCACCGGCCTGGCCAATCGCGCGGCGCTGGATAGTCGTTTCGCCATCTGCCATGAACAGGCGCAACGTTATGCTCGGCCTTTTGCCCTGATCTTGCTGGATATCGATCACTTCAAACGGGTCAACGACGAGCAGGGCCATCAGCTCGGCGACCGGGTTTTGCAAGAATTCGCTCAGCTGATCAAGGACTGCATCCGCGGCAGTGACTGTCTGGGGCGCTGGGGCGGCGAGGAGTTTCTTATCCTCTGTCCGGAAACCACCCTGGAGCAGGCCGTGGCCTTTGCCGAGCGCATCCGCGTGCAGGCGCATAAACAACAATTCGCCAGCAAGCGGGCACAGACCCTGAGCGCCGGGGTGGCCGAGTTGATGCCGGGCGATACCCTGGATGCCCTGCTGCAACGGGCGGGCACGGCGCTCGATCAGGCCAAAACCCAGGGGCGTGATCGGGTGTGCTTTACCGCCAACGATGAGTTGGAAGACTTGTTGGTTTGATTGCCCCGGGCGCTCCGCGTCCGTTGAGCCAGCCGCTATGCCGCGATCACAAGGCTGACGCGGGAGCGCGGGGGCGATCAAAGTTACCCACCGGTAGCCCGGGTTGAGCGAAGCGATACCCGGGTATCGGCCTCCTGGGTATCGCTGCGCTCAACCCAGGCTACGTGCTTATTCCCACCGCCCATCCGCTGTTGGCGCACGGCTACCTGCGATTTGATTGATCTGGGTCGGGTGCCGTGCGCTTGTCGCGTCTTATATTCGCCGCCCCTGACATCGCCTTACCGTTTATCCAGGAAAAGGACCCCTTGTTATGCGCGTGCTCGTTTGTGTGCTTCTCAGTTGCGTCGCCACTTTGGCCCAGGCCAGCGATGAGGCCATGCAGCGCTTCACCCGGCTCAATAGCGACCCGGTGCTGCGCGAGCAGGCTTATGCGGCCGGCCAGGAGCGCATCCTGTTCTGCGGCAATTGCCACGGTGAGAACGGCAACAGCAAGCGCCCCTATATTCCCAACCTGGCCGAGCAGAATCCGGTGTATCTGTTCACCGCTTTCGAGAAGTTCGCCAGCGGCGAGCGCAAGGATTTCATCATGTCCAAGCTGGCGCCGAACCTGACTCTGGAGGACAGGGTCAACGTCGCCATCTACTTCGGCCAGCAGAAGCTCTTGGCGCATAGCGAGCCGGTCGATGCCGCGCTGAGTCAGCAGGGCGAAGTCACCTTCAAGACCATTTGCACCGGTTGTCATGGGGTGAATGCCGAGGGCCATGAGAGCACGCCGCGCCTTGCCGGTCAGCCCGCCGAGTACCTGCGCAAGGCGCTGACCCGCTTCCGCGACCAGGACCCGAGCCGTGCCGGGTCGGTGATGATGTCGATCGCCGCCAATTTCAGCGACGAGCAGATCGCCGCACTGGCCGAGTACCTGCAACAGCTGCAACCCTGATTGCCACGGTCGTTGCGCACGGATAGCCCTCGCGCCTCAGCCCTTATTGCGTTGTGTCGTGCTGGCGCGGCGTAGCGGGCTGCAGCTGGCGCTGTCGAAGCGACCGACATAGGGGTTGCCGTGGCCCATCACGCAGCCGACTTTCTGGTTGCGCCAGC
>CAMPJN010000463.1 GCA_946886875.1 uncultured Pseudomonas sp. | reverse complement strand
CACCGCTGATCGACCACTTCGTCGTTCAAGCCAATATCAAGCGGAGGCTGGCACGCAATGTCTAGTCAAAAAGAATCCACCGCTCGCACTCTCACGGTGGCCCTGTTGGTCTGCCTGGTGTGCTCGGTGTTCGTCGCTGGCGCCGCAGTGGCGCTCAAGCCGACCCAGCTGGACAACCGCCTGTTGGACAAGCAGCGCAGTATTCTCGCAATCGCCGGCCTGGGCGAGGCGAACATGTCGGCGCGTGAGGCCAAGGAGCTGTTCAAAAGCACCATCAGCGCCAAGCTGGTTGACTTGGAGAGCGGCAAATTCTCCGATGCTCAGGACCCGATGACCTTCGATCCATTGAAGGCCTCGAAGGATCCAAAACTCTCCAGCGCGCTGCCGGGCAATGAAGATATTGCCGGGATCAAGCGTCAGGAACGTTACAGCACCGTTTATATCGTCGAGAAAAATGGCCAGGTAGAGACCTTGATCCTGCCGGTGCGCGGTTATGGCCTATGGTCGACCCTGCACGGCTTTATCGCAGTAAAAGGCGATCTGAACACCGTGGTCGGTATGGGCTTCTACCAGCATGGCGAGACCCCGGGTCTTGGCGGCGAAGTGGATAACCCTAAATGGAAAGGCCAATGGCCGGGCAAAACCCTTTTCGATAAAGACGGCAACCTGGCCGTGGAAATCGTCAAGGGTGGCATCGATCCGCAAAGCCCAGAGGCTGAGCACCAAGTCGATGGCTTGGCAGGCGCTACCCTGACCAGCAAAGGGGTGGACAACCTGCTGAAGTTCTGGCTCGGCCAGAATGGCTTCGGTCCGTTTATTGCGAACCTGCGTGCAGGGGAGGCTTGATCATGTCGCAACCCACGATCAAACAAGTACTGCTGGACCCAATCTTCAATAACAACCCCATCGGCCTGCAGATCCTCGGGATCTGCTCCGCCCTGGCGGTAACTTCGAACCTGAAAACCGCGCTGGTGATGTCCATTGCGCTGACCCTGGTGACTGGGTTCTCCAACCTGTTCATCTCGATGATCCGCAGCCAGATCCCCAGCTCGATCCGTATGATCGTGCAGATGGTGATCATCGCATCCCTGGTGATAGTGGTGGATCAGGTGCTCAAGGCCTATGCCTTCAGTCTGTCCAAGCAGCTGTCGGTGTTCGTCGGTTTGATCATCACCAACTGCATCGTGATGGGGCGCGCAGAAGCTTTCGCCATGCAGAGCCCGCCGGTGCTGTCGTTCTTCGACGGTATCGGTAACGGTCTCGGTTACAGCGCCATGCTGGTCGCTCTGGGCATCATTCGTGAGTTGTTCGGTGCCGGCAAACTGATGGGCTACGAGATCATTCCGGTGGTCAACGACGGCGGCTGGTATCAGCCTAACGGCCTGTTGCTGCTGCCACCTTCGGCGTTCTTCCTGATCGGCCTGTTTATTTGGGCCCTGCGTAGCTGGAAAAAAGAGCAGCTGGAGAAGCCAAGCTTCAAGATGGCGCCTCAGGTCTCGAATAAGGAGGCTTACTAATGGAGCATTACATCAGCTTGCTGGCCAAGGCGGTGTTCGTCGAGAACATGGCGTTGGCCTTCTTCCTCGGCATGTGTACCTTTATCGCCATTTCGAAGAAAGTCGAGACGGCGATCGGCCTGGGTATCGCTGTAGTGGTGGTGCAGGTCATCACCGTGCCAGCGAACAACCTGATTTACACCTACCTTCTGAAAGATGGCGCGCTGGCCTGGGCCGGTTTGCCGGAAGTCGATCTGAGCTTCCTCGGTTTGCTCAGCTATATCGGCGTGATCGCGGCGATCGTGCAGATCCTCGAGATGCTGCTGGATAAGTACGTCCCCAGTCTGTACAACGCGCTCGGCGTATTCCTGCCGTTGATCACGGTGAACTGCGCCATTATGGGCGGCACCCTGTTCATGGTGGAGCGCGACTACAACCTGGCGGAAAGTACGGTCTATGGCTTCGGTTCGGGGCTCTCCTGGGCGCTGGCGATTACCGCTTTGGCGGGCATTCGCGAGAAGCTCAAGTACAGCGACGTACCGGCCGGCCTTCAGGGCTTGGGCATCACCTTTATCACCATCGGTCTGATGTCCTTGGGCTTCATGTCCTTCTCCGGCGTGCAGTTGTAAGGAAGGGATGAATAGATGATCAATTCAGAAATTTTAATCGCGATCGGGATGTTCACCGCCATTGTCCTTGGGCTGGTGCTGATCATCCTGGCGGCGCGCGCCAAGCTGGTTTCCAGTGGCGATGTGAGCATCGAAATCAACGGCCAGAAAACCATTGTGGTGCCGGCCGGTGGCAAGCTGCTGCAGACCCTGGCGGCCAACAACGTATTCCTGTCCTCTGCTTGCGGCGGCGGTGGTACCTGTGCCCAGTGCAAGTGTGTGGTTGAGAGCGGTGGCGGCGAGATGCTGCCGACCGAAGAAGCCGCCTTCACTCGCCGCGAAGCCAAGGCTGGCTGGCGCCTGTCCTGCCAGACCCCGGTCAAGCAGAACATGAAGATCGAGGTGCCGGAAGAAGTCTTCGGCGTGAAGAAGTGGGAATGTACGGTGTTGTCCAACCCGAACGTGGCCACCTTCATCAAGGAGCTGACGCTGAAATTGCCGGAAGGCGAGAACGTCGACTTCCGCGCTGGCGGCTATGTACAGCTGGAATGTCCACCGCACGAAGTGCATTACAAGGACTTCGATATCCAAGAGGAATATCGCGGCGATTGGGACAAGTTCAACCAGTGGAAGTATGTGTCCAAGGTCGAGGAGACGGTGATTCGCGCCTACTCCATGGCCAACTACCCGGAAGAAGTCGGTCTGGTGAAGTTCAATATCCGTATCGCTTCGCCGCCACCGGGCAAGGACGACCTGCCGCCGGGCAAGATGAGCTCCTACGTGTTCAGCCTCAAACCGGGCGACAAGATCGACGTCTACGGTCCGTTTGGCGAGTTCTTCGCCAAGGATACCGATGCCGAGATGGTCTTTATCGGCGGCGGTGCCGGTATGGCGCCGATGCGCTCGCATATCTTCGACCAGCTCAAGCGTTTGAAGTCCAAGCGCAAGATCAGCTTCTGGTACGGCGCGCGCTCCATGCGTGAAGCCTTCTACGTCGAAGAGTACGATCAGCTGCAGGCCGAGAACGACAACTTCAAGTGGCACCTGGCGCTGTCCGATCCGTTGCCGGAAGACAACTGGACGGGGCTCAAGGGCTTTATCCACAACGTACTGTACGAGAACTACCTGAAGGACCATCCGGCTCCGGAAGATTGCGAGTTCTATATGTGCGGCCCGCCCATGATGAACGCTGCCGTGATCAAGATGCTGGTCGACATGGGTGTTGAGGAGGAAAATATCCTGCTCGATGACTTCGGCGGCTAAGCATGAAGTTAGCGGTATTCCAGCCCGTTATCGCTGTCGCTTTTGCGGCAGCCCTAACGGGCTGTTTGCATTCTGAG
>CAMPJN010000462.1 GCA_946886875.1 uncultured Pseudomonas sp. | reverse complement strand
GCGTTTTCGCCAATAATTGTCGCCAAATATAGCCATATATATAGTGAAATGCACTGGTCATTGCTCCATATACTGCGCACATCGTCTCTCGGGTCAACAAACGTCAGTGCATAGTCGCGGCGAGGAGAAAAACATGCGGGTTCTGGTATTGGGTAGTGGTGTAGTAGGTGTGGCCAGTGCTTATTACTTGGCCCGCCAGGGTTTCGAAGTAGTGGTGGTAGACCGTCAGGACGGCCCCGCCATGGAAACCAGCTTCGCCAATGCCGGCCAGGTCTCGCCGGGCTATGCCTCGCCCTGGGCCGCACCGGGCGTGCCGCTGAAAGCGATCAAGTGGTTGCTGCAAAAACACGCGCCGCTGGCGATCAAGGCCACCGCCGATATCGACCAATACCTGTGGATGGCGCAGATGCTGCGCAACTGCACCGCCAGCCGTTACGCGGTGAACAAGGAGCGCATGGTGCGCCTGTCCGAGTACAGCCGCGACTGCCTCGACGAACTGCGTGCCGAAACCGGTATCGCCTATGAGGGCCGCAGCCTGGGTACCACCCAGCTGTTTCGCACCCAGGCGCAACTGGACAACGCGGCCAAGGACATCGCCGTACTCAAGCAATCCGGCGTGCCCTTCGAGCTGCTCGACCGCGACGGCATCGCCCGCGTCGAACCGGCTCTGGCCGGGGTCAAGCACAAGCTGGCCGGCGCCCTGCGCCTGCCCAACGACCAGACCGGCGACTGCCAGATGTTCACCAGCAAGCTGGCGGATATGGCCAAGGCCTTGGGGGTGGAGTTCCGCTTCGGGCGCACCATCGAACGTATCGACGCAGTGGGTGACCGGGTCAATGGCGTATGGATCGACGGCAAGCTGGAAACCGCCGACCGCTACGTGCTCGCGCTCGGCAGCTACAGCCCGCAACTGCTCAAGCCGTTGGGCATCCGTGCGCCCATCTACCCGCTCAAGGGCTATTCGCTGACCGTGCCGATTACCAATGGTGATATGGCGCCGAATTCGACCATTCTCGACGAGACCTACAAGGTCGCGATCACCCGTTTCGACAACCGCATCCGCGTTGGCGGCATGGCCGAGATCGCCGGTTTCGACCTGAGCCTCAACCCGAAGCGCCGCGCCACCCTGGAAATGATCACCGCCGACCTCTACCCGCAGGGCGGCGATCTGCAGCAAGCCGAATTCTGGACCGGCCTGCGCCCGGCCACCCCGGACGGCACGCCGATCGTCGGTGCCACCGGCTTGCGCAACCTGTTCCTCAACACCGGCCACGGCACCCTCGGTTGGACCATGGCCTGCGGCTCTGGCCGTTTCCTCGCCGATTTGCTGGGCAACAAGCGCCCGCAGATCAGTGCCGAGGGCCTGGATATTTCACGCTACTCGAGCAAGCCGCGCGCCGTGCAGCCTGCCCCGCAGCCGCTGCGCACCTGATAGGCTAAGCCGCCCCGTTTTTCAGGAGATCCTCAGCATGTCCATCCAACGCCTGCATGTGGAGAAGCGTTACAGCGAAGTGGTTATCCACAACGGCACCGTCTATCTGGCCGGCCAGTTGGCCGATGACTACAGCGGCGATATCCGCCAGCAGACCCGCGAAACCCTGGCCAATATCGACCGCATGCTGGCCGAGGCCGGTAGCGACAAGAGCAAGATCCTCTCCGTGACCATCTACCTCAAGGATATGGATGCTCACTACGACGGTCTCAACGCCGAGTACGACGCCTGGGTCGCCGAAGGCGCCGCCCCGGCCCGGGCCTGCGTCGAGGCGAAGATGTACAAGCCGGATGTGTTGGTAGAAATGATGGTAGTGGCGGCTATTTAAGTCGCCACCGCTCTGTTTGCGATAAGTGTTTGCCCGGCATCACACCGGGCTTTTTTAACTCTGCAGTTTGTCGATTGCCTAAGCTGCAACCTCGTAGGGTGCGTCGTGTTCACCGGCTGCCCTTAGGTGGTGCGCATAGCGCACCCTACGCACTGAGTGCAGAGACCTGTTGACCTCACACCGCCTGAAGATTCGAGAACACCATGCGTCCAGCCCGTGCCCTGATCGACCTGCAAGCCCTGCGTCATAACTACCAATTGGCCCGCGACGTGTCCGGCGCGCGGGCGCTCGCGGTAATCAAAGCGGATGGTTACGGGCACGGCGCGGTGCCTTGCGCGCAGGCGCTGACGGGGCAGGCCGACGGATTCGCCGTGGCCTGCATCGAAGAGGCGCTGCAACTGCGTGAAGCCGGTATCGCCGGGCCGATTCTGCTGCTCGAAGGTTTCTTCGAGGCCGACGAATTACCACTGATCGAGCAGCACGACCTCTGGTGCGTGGTGCATTCGCTGTGGCAGCTCGAAGCCATCGAGCGCAACTCCGTGACCAAACCGTTGCAGGTTTGGCTGAAAATGGACAGCGGCATGCACCGCGTCGGCCTGCACCCGGCCGACTACCAGGATGCTTACCGACGCCTGCTGGCCAGCGGCAAGGTGGCGAAGATCGTCTTGATGAGCCACTTCGCCCGCGCCGACGAGCTGGACTGCCCGCGTAGCGCGGAGCAGCTCGCGCTGTTCGAGCAGGCGAGTCAGGGTCTGATGGCCGACATCAGCCTGCGCAACTCCCCCGCCGTGCTCGGCTGGCCGCAGCTGTTCCCGCAACAACGGCGCAACGACTGGGTGCGCCCCGGCATCATGCTTTACGGCGCCACGCCGTTCGAACAAACCCAGGCCACCGCCGCGCGCTTGCAGCCGGTGATGACCCTGGAATCGAAAATCATCGCCGTGCGCGACCTGCCGGCCGGCGAACCCGTCGGATATGGCGCGCGCTTTATCAGCGAGCGGCCGACCCGTGTCGGCGTGGTCGCCATGGGTTATGCCGACGGTTACCCGCGCCATGCGCCGAGCGGTACGCCGGTTGCGGTGGACGGCCAGCTGACCCGGCTGATCGGCCGGGTGTCTATGGATATGCTTACTGTGGACCTGACCGATCTGCCCGCCGCCGGCCTGGGCAGCCGGGTCGAGCTCTGGGGCAAGCAGGTGCTGGCCAGCGACGTTGCGGCTCGGGCCGAGACTATCCCCTATCAGCTGTTCTGCAACCTGCGCCGCGTGCATATGCACTATCTAGGAGCCTGAAAGGTCGCCTGGCAGAATTTGCGACCGGGCTGTTGTAAATACTGAACACTGTTGCCATGATACGGCCACTTTCATCCGTATCTTCCCGAGGGGGACTCCAGCATTGGACGTCGGTGTTCGACTGCAATCCATTCGCAAACTCAAAGGCCTTTCCCAGCGCGAACTCGCCAAGCGGGCAGGCGTCACTAACAGCACCATCTCGATGATCGAGAAGAACAGCGTGAGCCCCTCGATCAGTTCGCTGAAAAAAGTGCTAGCGGGAATCCCCATGTCGTTGGTCGAGTTCTTCTCCCTCGAAGTGGAGCAGGACAACCACACCCAGGTCGTCTACAAGGCCGGTGA
>CAMPJN010000461.1 GCA_946886875.1 uncultured Pseudomonas sp. | reverse complement strand
CGACCTGCACGTTCTGCCCGAGCAGGATGATCTGCGCGCGCAGGCTGTCGGCATCGCCGCGGTTGCGGAAGGAGCCTGCCTGGAGGAAGAACTGGGTGCTGACTGGAGCTTGGGCGATCAAAGGCGGCGGTGGCGGGGTCAAGCCTTTGAGCGCGGCTTCGGCGCGCGCGGCGTCGATCTTTGCCGCTTCCTCGGGGCTGACCGGCTTTTGCGCGGGCGGCGGTGTGGGCTCCGTGGCTTGCGGCGGCACTATCACTTCCGACTCGGGAAGCAGGGTGTAGAAATCGTACTTGGGCTTGTTCGACTCGGCTTTGTCCGGCTTGCCGGCTGCCGGTTTGGCGGTTTGAGTACGCGCCTGCTCGTTCTTCGCCCGTTTGATTTCGTCGCGACCAGGTTCGAGGCTGAACAGGAACACCATAAAGCCGCCGATCACCAGGCCGCTGACCAGCCAGATCCAGCCGGGCGTGGCTTTCTTCGACTGCGCCTGATAGCGGCTGGCGCCGCGTTTCGGTGCGGCTTTTTTGCGCGCTGCCACTTACATGCGCTCCAGGGTTTCCAGGCCCAGCAGCTCCAGGCCCTGCTTGAGCGTGCGGCCGGTCAAGGCGGCCAGGCGCAGACGGCTGTGCTGGGTGGCTTGGTCCTCGGCGGCGAGAATCGGGCAGTGCTCGTAGAAGCTGGAGAACAGCCCGGCAAGGTCATAGAGATAGGCGCAGAGCAGGTGCGGCACGCCTTTTTCGGCCACGCCGTTAAGCACCTCGCCGAACTGTGCGAGCTTGCCGGCCAGCTCGATTTCGTGAGGCGCCTGCAGTACCAGCTGACCTTCGATCTGCTCGAAGCTCTTGCCGAGCTTGCGGAAGATGCTGGCCACGCGGGTGTAGGCATAGAGCAAATAAGGCGCGGTATTGCCCTCGAAGCTGAGCATCTGTTCGAAATTGAAGCTGTAATCGCTGGTGCGGTGCTTGGACAGATCGGCGTATTTCACCGCGCCTATGCCCACGGCATGGGCGATCTGCCTCAGTTCTGCTTCGGTGAGATCCGGGTTTTTGCCCTTGACCAGGCTGTAAGCGCGCTCTTCGGCCTCGTCGAGCAGGTCGATCAGCTTCACAGTGCCGCCGTCGCGGGTCTTGAACGGGCGGCCATCGGCGCCGTTCATGGTGCCGAAGCCCATATGTTCGAGCTGCATGTCCGGGTGGACGAAGCCGGCGCGGCGCGCTACTTCGAAGGTCATCTGGAAGTGCAGGGCCTGGCGTTGGTCGACGAAGTACAGTGCGCGATCGGCCTTGAGCTGCTGGCTGCGGTAGCGCATCGAGGCCAGGTCGGTGGTCGAGTACAGGTAGCCGCCGCCGGCTTTTTGCACGATCACCGGCAGTGGGTTGCCTTCGGCGTTCTTGAATTCGTCCATAAATACGCACTGGGCGCCGTTGCTTTCGCTGAGCAGGCCTTTGTCGCGCAGGGCTTCGATGATGCCCGGCAGGTCGGCGTTATAGGCGCTCTCGCCCTTGACGTCGGCGGGGCTCAGCTTCACCCCGAGGCGGTCGTAGGCTTTCTGGCAGTGCGACAGGGAAATATCGTTGAAACGGTGCCACAGGCGCATGCACTCGGGCTCGCCGGCTTGCAGCTGCACCACCAGTTCACGGGCGCGTTCGGCGAATTCGGCGGAGTCGTCGAAGCATTTCTTCGCCGCGCGGTAGAAGCCTTCGAGGTCGGCCAGTTCGCTTTCGGCGGCTTCCGGGTTGGCCTCCATAAAGGCCAGCAACATGCCGAACTGAGTGCCCCAGTCGCCGACATGGTTCTGCCGGATCACGGTATCGCCAAGAAACTCCAGCACCCGCGCCACGGCGTCGCCGATGATGGTCGAACGCAGGTGGCCGACGTGCATTTCCTTGGCCAGGTTCGGTGACGACAGGTCAACGACCACGCGCTGCGGCGCCCCTGCTTTACGCACGCCGAGGTGGTCGTCGGCGAGCAGGGCGTCCAGACGCCCGGCCAGTGCGTCGCTGTTCTGATAGAAGTTGAGAAAGCCCGGGCCGGCGATTTCGACTTTGCTGATCTGCTCATCGCTTGGCAGTGCGGCGATCAGCTTTTCCGCCAGGTCGCGCGGCTTCATGGCCGCCGGTTTGGCCAGCATCATGGCGATATTGCTGGCGAAGTCGCCGTGGCTCTTGTCTTTGGTGTTCTCCACCTGAATGGCCGGGTTCAAGCCTTCGGGCAGCACGCCTTCGGCGGCGAGGCGGTTCAAGGCTTGCTGGATCAGGTGGCGAATGCTGTCTTTCATGATCTACTCGGTCGGCCGTTGTCAGCGGCGGCGCGCAAAGGCGCTGGTGGAAAATTGGGCATTATCGACGGCCTTCGGCCGCAGCTTCAAGCTGCACGTCATAAGCGGTAGGTAAAAGCGTGCGCTGCTCGTTCCAGCGCGCCTGCTGATTGGTTGCTGGCTCAAAACAAATCTATCGGGTCGACGTCCAGCGACCAGCGTACCGCGCGGCCGCTGGGCATCTGCTCCAGGGCTTGAGTCCAGCGGTTCAACAGGCGATGCAGGGGTGCGCGGGCGTTGGCCTGTATCAGCAGTTGCGCGCGGTAGCGCCCGGCGCGGCGCTCCATGGGCGCCGGCACCGGACCGAGCAGCTCGATGCCGCTGAGTCCGAGTTCGCTCACCAGCAGCTCGGCTTCCGTACAGGCCAGATCGAGAAATTCCTCGGCCTGTCCGGGTTTGTGCGCCTCGCCACGCAGCAGGGCAAGATGGCAGAACGGCGGCAGGCCAGCGCTGCGCCTTTCGCTCAGGGCTTGTTCGGCGAAGGCGAAATAACCCTGTTCAGTCAATTGCACCAATAAAGGATGGTCGGCCAGGTGGCTCTGGATTATCACCTTGCCGGGCTCTTCCGCACGCCCGGCACGCCCGGCGACCTGCACGATCAGCTGCGCCATGCGTTCGCTGGCGCGGAAATCGGCGGAGAACAGGCCGCCATCGGCATCCAGGATCGCCACCAGGGTCACCCGTGGGAAGTGATGGCCCTTGGCGAGCATCTGGGTGCCGACCAGAATGCACGGCTCGCCGCGCTGCACGGTATTGAACAGGGTGGTCATGGCTTCCTTGCGCGAGGTGCTGTCGCGATCCACGCGCAGCACGGGCACCTGAGGGAAGAGGATGGCCAGGCGCTCCTCGGCACGCTCGGTGCCGGCGCCGACTGGGCGCAGGTCGACGTTGTTGCATTTCGGGCAGTTGCTCGGTTGCTGCTCGACATGCCCGCAATGATGGCAGCGCAACTCGCGGAAACGCTGATGCACGGTCATCCGTGCGTCGCAGCTCGGGCACTCCGACAGCCAGCCGCAATTGTGGCAGAGCAGGGTCGGGGCGAAGCCGCGGCGGTTGAGAAACACCAGCACCTGCTGGCCGGCTTCCAGAGTCTGGGCGATGGCTTGCTGCATGGGGCCGGAGATGCCGGAATCCAGTGGTCGGCTTT
>CAMPJN010000460.1 GCA_946886875.1 uncultured Pseudomonas sp. | reverse complement strand
ACCCTGGCCGGTCGTACCTATAGTTCGCGCCTGCTGGTGGGCACCGGCAAGTACAAGGATCTCGACGAGACCCGCGCGGCCATCGAAGCCTCGGGCGCCGAGATCGTCACCGTGGCGGTGCGCCGCACCAATATCGGCCAGAACCCGGACGAGCCGAACCTGCTTGACGTGATTTCGCCTGATCGCTACACCATCCTGCCTAATACCGCCGGTTGCTACGACGCCGTCGAGGCCGTGCGCACCTGCCGCCTGGCCCGCGAACTGCTCGATGGCCACAAGCTGGTCAAGCTGGAAGTGCTGGCCGACCAGAAGACCCTGTTCCCCAATGTGATCGAAACCCTCAAGGCCGCCGAAGTGCTGGTCAAGGACGGTTTCGACGTCATGGTGTACACCAGCGACGACCCGATCATCGCCCGCGAGCTGGCGGCCATGGGCTGTATCGCGGTGATGCCGCTGGCCGGTTTGATCGGCACTGGGCTGGGCATCTGCAACCCCTATAACCTGCGCATCATTCTCGAAGAAGCGACGGTTCCGGTATTGGTCGATGCCGGCGTCGGCACTGCGTCCGATGCCACCATCGCCATGGAGCTGGGCTGCGAGGCGGTGTTGATGAACAGCGCCATTGCCCATGCGCAAAACCCGGTGATGATGGCCGAGGCGATGAAATACGCGATCGAGGCCGGCCGTCTGGCTTACCTCGCCGGACGTATGCCGAAAAAACTCTATGCCAGCGCTTCGTCGCCGCTGGATGGCCTGATCAGTTAGCAGGCGTTGAAAGCTGCTGCGCCAGGCTTTCAATCGTCCGCTAAAACTCGCAGAAAAATAGACTTGAAGAGCCTTTGATGACCGATTCGCAGCAAACCCCGGCAGCGGCCGAGAAAACTCCCAAGCATCGCGAAATCAAGAGTTTCGTGATGCGCGCCGGGCGCATGACCGAAGGCCAGCAGCGCGGTCTCGATCAGGGCTGGGCGAAATTCGGTTTGGAGCTGGACGCCGGCGCCCCGGATTTTGACGCGGTATTCGGCCGTAGCGCGCCGCGAACCTTCGAGATCGGCTTCGGCATGGGCCATTCCCTGCTGGAAATGGCCGCCGCGGCGCCCGAACAGGATTTTATCGGCGTCGAGGTGCACCGGCCGGGTGTTGGTGCGCTGCTCAACGGTTTGATGACGCAGAACCTGAGCAACGTGCGGGTATATAGCTGCGATGCGCTGGAAGTGCTGCGCCAGTGCGTGGCCGACGCCAGCCTCGACCGCTTATTGCTGTTCTTTCCCGACCCGTGGCACAAGTCGCGCCACCATAAACGGCGTATAGTCCAGCCCGCTTTCGCCGAGCTGGTACGGCAGAAGCTGAAGATCGGCGGCGTGCTGCATATGGCCACCGATTGGGAAGCCTATGCCGAGCATATGCTCGAAGTGATGAACCTGGCGCCCGGGTTCAGCAATCTGGCCGCCGACGGTTGTTGCGTAGCCCGCCCGGCGGAGCGGCCGACGACCAAGTTCGAGCGTCGCGGCGAGCGCCTCGGTCACGGCGTCTGGGATTTGAAATTTCAGCGCACCGATTGACCCGCTTCGAGCGCGCGCTCCAGGTTTCAACGCTACAGTAAAAAACACGGCAGCACGGATGATTGCCCAAGACCGGGATAACCCGGCGCCAGGAAGGTTCCTCACCGCCCGCAGTATCCATAAGGAGCGATCGTTGATCGCGCCACAAAATTAGCGGCGTAAGTCTGTGCGCCGTGAGGAGAGCACTGTGTTGAAAATAATCCCATTTCTGCTTTTGGCCGGCCTGACACTGCAGGCGCAGGCCAAGGTCGACAGCACCCAGGCCGAGCGCCTCGGTCAGGATCTGACGCCTCTGGGCGGCGAGCGCGCGGGCAATGCCGCCGGCACCATTCCGCGTTGGGAAGGTGGTCTGGCGCAGCCGCCAGCCAACTACCAGCCGGGCATGCATCACCCCGATCCCTATGCTGGCGATGCACCCTTGTATCGGGTCGATAGCCAGAACATGGCGCAATATCAGGGGCAATTGTCGGCCGGCTTGAAGGCGTTGCTGGAGAGAAATCCCGACTACTTCATGCAAGTATTCCCGACCCGCCGCAGTGCCGCCGCCCCGCAGCGAATCTATGATGCGACCCGCTTCAATGCGCAGAATGCAGAGCTGATCTCCAACGGTAACGGCGTCGATGGGGTCGCCGCCGGCATCCCGTTCCCGCTGCCGCAGAATGGCCAGGAAGTCATCTGGAACCACATCATGCGCTACCGCGGCGATCAGATCAGCTTCGTCAGCAACCTGGCGGCGGTGCTGTCCAGCGGTGCTTACAACCTGCTCAAGCAGGAGCGCGATGCCTATTTCCTCTATGGTCGCGAAGGGGTGAGCCCGAAGGATCTGGACAACACCCTGTTCTACTACCGCAACAAAGTGGTCGCGCCCTCCAAGTTGGCGGGTTCGGCGCTGGTGGTGCAGGAGACCATCGATCAGGTGCTGGCTATCCGCAAGGCCTGGCGCTTCAGTCGCGGCGAGCGCCGCGTGCGTCGCCTGCCGATGCTGGCGTACGACGCCCTGCAGCCGGATACCAGCGGCATGGCCATTGCCGACCAGGTCGACAGCTACAATGGCGCCCCGGATCGCTACGAGTGGACGTTGATCGGCAAGCAGGAAATGCTGGTGCCCTATAACAGCTATGCGGTGCACCAGAAGGGCATTCCCTACGACACCATCCTGCAGGAGAAAACCCTTAACCCGCAGTTGCTGCGCTACGAATTGCACCGGGTCTGGGTAGTCGAGGCCGATCTGCGTAAGGGCCATAGCCATATCTACGGCAAGCGCCGCTTCTACCTCGACGAGGATAGCTGGCAGATCCTCGCGGTCGATCTGTACGACAAGGACCGTGAATTGAGCGGCCTGCAGGAAAGCCATCCGATCAGCTATTACGAAGTGCCGATGTTCGGCAGCACCCTGGAAACCATCTACGACTTCAAGGGCAGCCGCTATTTCGTCGACGGTCTGGATAACAACGAGCCGATGTACGATTTCGCCGCCAAGCTCAGCCCGCGCGACTTCACCCCGCAGGCCCTGCGCATCGGCGGCAACTGAGCCGCCGCTAGCCTGAAAAAGCCGCCCGCCCGGGCGGCTTTTTTTTATCCGACAAAGCCCTCTGTATGTACCAGAAGCCGGGGCGCACATGACGAAACCTTGCCGCCATGCTGTACCTGCGGCGCAGATGACGGGTCGTCACGCAGTGCATTTATATGTATATACAATTAATGCTTTATTTCTAACGCCCGTGCTTTTATTCGCCGCGATCTCGAGATTTAGCCCGATTTCGCCTATTGACTGAATCTCTGTCGCCTCATATTGTGTATACAAATTGATATTCAAGGCCTTGCCTCCATGTCCTCGATTCCGGAAAAAAGCCTGCTATGGCGCGACGTCACCTTGTTCGACGGCATGCAAACGTTGCCGCAACCC
>CAMPJN010000459.1 GCA_946886875.1 uncultured Pseudomonas sp. | reverse complement strand
GCGATGCTGCATGACGTGATCGAAGACACCGGCATCGCCAAGGAAGCGCTCAACGCGCAGTTCGGCGAAACCGTGGCCGAACTGGTCGACGGGGTCAGCAAACTGACCCAGATGAACTTCGAAACCAAGGCCGAGGCCCAGGCCGAAAACTTCCAGAAGATGGCCATGGCCATGGCCCGCGATATCCGCGTGATCCTGGTCAAGCTGGCCGACCGCCTGCACAACATGCGCACCCTGGAAGTGCTGTCCGGCGAGAAGCGCCGACGCATCGCCAAGGAAACCCTGGAAATCTACGCGCCCATCGCCAACCGCCTGGGCATGCACAGCATGCACGTGGAATTCGAGGACCTGGGTTTCAAGGCGATGCACCCGATGCGTTCCGAGCACATCCGCGCCGCAGTCAAACGCGCCCGCGGCAATCGCAAGGAGATCGTCAACAAGATCGAAGAGTCGCTGACCCATTGCCTGGCCCGCGAAGGCCTGGAAGGCGAAGTGCTCGGCCGCGAGAAGCACATCTACGGCATCTACCAGAAAATGCGCGGCAAGCGCCGCGCCTTCAACGAAATCATGGATGTCTACGGCTTCCGCATCATCGTTGACAAGGTCGACACCTGCTACCGCGTGCTCGGCGCCGTGCACAACCTGTACAAACCGCTGCCGGGACGCTTCAAGGATTACATCGCGATCCCCAAGGCCAACGGCTACCAGTCGCTGCACACCACGTTGTTCGGCATGCACGGCGTGCCCATCGAGATCCAGATCCGCACCCGCGAGATGGAGGAGATGGCCAACAATGGTATCGCCGCCCATTGGCTGTACAAATCCAGCGAAGAAGACCAGCCCAAAGGCACCCACGCCCGCGCCCGCCAGTGGGTCAAGGGCGTGCTGGAAATGCAGCAACGCGCAGGTAATTCGCTGGAGTTCATCGAGAGCGTGAAGATCGACCTGTTCCCCGACGAGGTCTACGTGTTCACGCCCAAGGGCCGCATCATGGAGCTGCCGAAAGGCTCCACCGCGGTCGACTTCGCCTACGCGGTGCACACCGACGTCGGCAATACCTGTATCGCCTGCCGCATCAATCGCCGCCTGGCGCCGCTCTCCGAACCGCTGCAAAGCGGCGCCACCGTGGAGATCGTCAGCGCACCGGGCGCACGGCCGAACCCGGCCTGGCTGAATTTCGTGGTCACCGGCAAGGCTCGCACCCATATCCGCCACGCGCTCAAGCTGCAGCGCCGCTCGGAGTCGATCAGCCTCGGCGAGCGCCTGCTGAACAAGGTGCTCGGCGGTTTCGACAGCCATATCGACAAGCTCTCGCCCGAGCGCGTGCAAGCGGTGTTGGCCGAATACCGGCAAAGCGTGCTGGAAGATCTTCTCGAGGATATCGGTCTGGGCAACCGCATGGCCTATGTGGTGGCGCGCCGGCTGCTCAGCGAAAGCGGCGAAGAGCTGCCGAGCCCGGAAGGCCCGCTGGCGATTCGCGGCACCGAAGGCCTGGTACTGAGCTACGCCAAGTGCTGCACGCCGATTCCCGGCGACCCCATCGTCGGCCATCTGTCCGCCGGCAAAGGCATGGTGGTGCACCTGGATACCTGCCGCAATATCGGCGAAGTGCGGCACAACCCGGAAAAATGCATCCAGCTGTCCTGGGCCAAGGATGTGGTCGGCGAGTTCAATGTCGAACTGCGCATCGAGCTGGAACACCAACGCGGCCTGATCGCCCTGCTGGCTGGCAGCGTCAACGCCGCCGACGGCAATATCGAGAAGATCAGCATGGATGAGCGCGATGGCCGCATCAGCGTCGTGCAGCTGGTGGTCAGCGTGCATGACCGCGTCCATCTGGCGCGGGTGATCAAGAAGCTGCGGGCGATCAAGGGTGTCGTGCATATTTCCCGCGTGCGCGCTTAAGCAAACAAAACTCTCGCCTCTTCCCAGCGCATTCCTTACCTCCATACCTCGGCCGGTTTTTCAGCATCCAGCCGCGAGAAGCTCGCCGCTGAAGCGCGCTCCCACAGAGCGTAAGCGTTTCGACCCTGCGTCTTTGCCATCCCCCGGCGGACAAGGCTTCGCCATCTCCAGCCTACGCAAGCGCAATCCGCGCCCCCCCACCACTTGCCTTACTTGTCCTAAAGCCCGCGCCAGCGCTTGCGCCGGCTTGGCCCCTGCGCGCGCGCGACGCACCACGGGAGGGCGATTGGCGGGGAAAACAGGCTTGACCACGGGATCTTAGAATCCCGCGATTAGTTGTTTGAAAACAGTCGCCTATGGCGATTTCAGCGCTTCCTGGCACGGCCGGTGCACCTTTCAAAGCAGGCGTTATGTCCTGTTAGTACAAGTTGCCCAACCGACAAGGGGAAGACTATGCACAACCCAAACAGCCTGTTTACCACCCTGCTATTCGGCTCGATTCTGCTATTCGGCGGCCCGGCCGCCGCGGAAAAAATCAGCATTGGCATCGGCCATCAGAGCATGGTCACCAACACCGTTTCCGGCGGCATAGTGCTGGAGAAACTCAAGCTGATCGAGAAGTACCTGCCGACCACCGGCAAGTACGCCGATGCCAGCTACGCCATCGAATTCCGCGACTACGACTCCGGCCCGCCGATCACCAACCAGATGCTCGCCGGCAAGCTGGACTTCGGTGTGATGGGCGATTACCCACTGATCGTCAACGGCGCCAAGTTCCAGGAAACCGGCAAGCAGCAGAGCCGCTTTATCGCGGTGACCGGCTACAACCTCAAGGGCACCGGCAATGCCATAGTGGTGCCGGCCGCCTCCTCGGTGCAGTCGCTGGCCGACCTCGCCGGCAAGACCATTTCGGTGCCGGTCGGTAGCGCCGCCTGGGGCATGACGCTCAAGGCCCTGCGCGACGCCGACCTGTTCGACAAAGTCAGCATCGCCAACCAGAGCCCGCCGGTGGGCGCGGCCAATATCGCCGCCGGCAAGATCGACGCCCATGCCGACTTCTGCCCCTGGTCGGAGATCATGGAATTTCGCGGCACTGCGCGGAAAATCTTCGATGGCAGCGAGGCCGGCGTGCCGACCTTCCACGGCATAGTCGTGCGCGACGAATTCGCCAAGCAGTACCCGGAAGTGGTCGAGGCGGTGCTGATGGCCACCCTGGAAGCACAGCGCTGGATTCAGGACGATCCGATGCGCGCCGCCACCCAGGTTGCCGAATGGACGGGCGCGGAGAAGGAAGTGCTCTACCTCTACTTCAGCAACGGTGGCATTTCCACCATGGAGGCCAGCATCAAGCCGCAGTGGGTCGAGGCGCTGAAGTACGACCACGCCCTGCTGCAGAAAGAAATGCAGATCCCCGACCTCGATTTCGACGCCTGGATCGACGCCAGCTATCTGAAAGAAGCCTATGCCACCAGCGGCCTGGACTACGACGCGATGGTCGCCAGCGTGGTGACTTCCGAGCCGCGCAACCCGGCGCTGAAACCGGCGGAAATCTGGTTCAAGGATAAGGGCATGGTCGCTTACGACAGCATCGCCG
>CAMPJN010000458.1 GCA_946886875.1 uncultured Pseudomonas sp. | reverse complement strand
TGCGGCCGACGCTGTACCAGTCGAGTTTGCGGGTCAGCACCATGACGCAGCCGAGCACGCCGAAGACCAGGATCGAGCCCATCAACAAGGCGTAGTCCTCGGCGCTGAGCAGGCTGAACAGCAGGCCGTAGAGCGCGCCGAGCAAGGCGCCGAAGGCCGTGCCGCGCTGCCAGCTGTGCAACACGTGGCTAACGTAGAAGCCGATCAGCGAGACGCAGGCCAGCGCCGACAGCGCGTAGGCTGCGGCGAAGCCCATGTGCTCGGACAGCGACAGCAACAGCAGGTAGAACAGCGCCAGGGACATGCCTACCAGGGCGTACTGCACCGGGTGCACGGCCATGCGTTTGAGCACTTCGAAGAGGAAAAACACGGCGAAGGTCAGGCAGACGAACAGCAGCGCGTATTTGATCGCCCGTTCGGTTTTCAGGTACTGATCCACCGGGTCGACGAAGCTGACGCCGAAGGTGCGCTCGGCAAAGCCGCTGCAGTTGTCCTTGTTTACGCAGTCGTGCAGGGCCTGTTCCAGGTCGGTGGCGAAAAAGCTGGTCTGCCAGTGCGCCTTGAAGCCTTCGGCGCTGACGTCGCGCTGGGTCGGCAGGTATTCGCCGACGAAACTCGGATGGGGCCAATCGGAGGTCAGCTCGACGCGGCTGTCACGGCCCACCGGGGTGATGCTCAGCTGTTCGGTGCCCTGCAGCTTTAGGTTGAAGGCGAACTCCAGCACCTGGCCGCCCTGGCTATCCAGAGTCGGCAGCGGCGCATGTACCCCGGTGCCGAAGCGTTCGTCGCCGCTGCCCGGCTCGAAGCCCAGTTGCGCGCCATTGAAGGTCAATTGCAGGTCATTGCTGATACCGCGGATATCGCTGATGCCCACCGCCAGGAACGCCTTGTCGAAACGGTACAGTCCCAGGTCGTCGCCCAGGCCCAGGCGTGCCGGCAGCTTGAAGGCGCCGCTGACCTGGTTATCGCTGCGATAGAGCAAGGCCTCGTAGATGCCGCGGGCGCGCAGTTCGGTGCCGACGCTGCCGTTGAGCACGAAACGCTCCGGCAGAAAGTACAGGCGCCCGCTCGACTGGCGCTCATGCATATAGCGCTCGCCGGTCTTGCTGTGGGTTTTCCACTCGTGCCAGACCTTGGTGTAGGGCAGCACCAGAATCGGCCCGGTGATCTGCTGGCGATAGCTGGAACTGCGCGCGATGTCCTGCAGTACGCCCTCACGCTGGTACTGCCGCTCGTTGACCAGGCCATCGATCATCGTCAGGGGAATCATCAATAACAGGATCAACAGGGCGATAGCGCCCAGTTTGAACGCCAGGATGCGGCTCATGGTGCGACTCTCCGGTGCAATTAAGGTAGCCAGAGTGTGGCGAGCCAGGGAGGAGGCTTTATGGAGGGACTGTGGGAGTTGTGTGGAGACTCGGTGAGCCCACAACTGCGGTTTCCCGCGGCCCCTAGCAAACCGTTGAAAACTAAGCGTTGGCTCTCTTGATAAAAGCAAAACTGGCTCGGCAAGCCGCTTGCAGCTAACGCGCTTCAGCTCGGGCCGAAGGGCGAGTAATGCTCGTACAGCAGGTAACTTCGTGTGCGCGCCCAGTTCGTCTCCTCGCCTGTTTTGCGAGGACGCCCAGGTTCTTCAACAGCCAGTTGGTGGCATCCAGCCACCGCATACCTTCGGCGAGCCCTCTGGAACGGGCTTAACAGCCAAGTTGTGAGCAAGACCCCATTACCGTTTATCCATTGTCCTGGCAGTCACTTTTTCGTGCACTAAAGTACTAACTCACCTGTCACTCACGAGGAGACAGGCAAGCATGCCACTGAAGATTTATCCAATCTGAGAAGGAACGGCAATGAACGACCGTAAATGGACGTGCGCGGCAAGTGCACTCTTGCTGCTCGGCAGCAGTCAAATAATGGCCCACGGCTACCTGCAACAACCCGAAGCACGCGGCTACTTGTGCAAGCTCGGCGAAAACAGCCAATGCGGCGCGGTGCAATGGGAGCCGCAGAGCCTGGAAGGTTTTTCCGGCTTCCCCCAGGCCGGCCCGGCTGATGGTCAGATCGCCAGCGCAGGGCTGGCACAATTCTCCGCTCTCGATGAACAAACTGTCAGCCGCTGGACCAAGCGGCCGATGCAGGCAGGCGCCAATGCCTTTACCTGGCGCTTCACCGCCAACCACGTCAGCCGCAATTATCGTTACTACATCACCCGCCCAGACTGGCAGGCCAACCAGCCGCTGAGCCGCGCGGCCTTCGAGCTGACGCCATTCTGCACGGCCGACGGCGGCATGCAGCGCCCGCCGATGGAAGTCACCCACAACTGCAACGTCCCGGCCCGCGAGGGGTATCAGGTGATTCTCGCGGTCTGGGAAGTGGGCGATACACCGATGAGCTTCTACAACGTGGTCGATGTGATGTTCGGCGACCCTGGCACCCCGCCGCAGCCATCGCCCTGGCAAGCCAAGGGCACGCTTTATCCATCGGTCGATCTGCAGGTCGGCGACCAGGTGCGCACCCGGGTCTTCGACGCCAGTGGCGAGCGCAGCGACCTGCAAACCCAGCTCAGCATCGATAACGCCGAGCAAGGGCCACGCAACCAGTGGACCTATCTGCTGGCCAGTCGCATCAACCAGCAGCAGACGCAGCTCAAGGCCGGGCAACTCGGCAGCGACGGCGCGATCAGCCCGGTGTACGGTCAGAATAGTCTGTATGCCCACGCCGACAGCGGCATTCAGAGCATCGAGGTGCAGATCGACAAGGCGACCACGCCCGATCACGACCTGCTGGTCGATGGCCTGCAGTCGGACTACCGCATTCAGAACGGCAAGCTGCAGCTCGACTTCAATGTCACCGCGGTGGGCAAGCTGCAGGTCAGTAGTTATGTCTACGATCACGGCGGTAACGCCAAGGGCTTCGCCAACCTCGAGTTGGCCAACAATAGCCAGCCGGTCAGTATCCTGATCGAGGATGCACAGCCGGGGCACCATCAACTGGTGGTCAGCGCCAAGGTGCCGGGCAGCGAGCAGCAACTGCAAAAGACCTTCGATCTGATGTTCAGCGCCGGGGATGACAGCGCGAGCTACGACTACAGCTTCCCCGATGGCCTGCGCAGCTATGCAGCCGGCACTCGCGTGCTGCAAGCCAAAACCGGGCGCATCTATCAATGCCGCCCCTTCCCCCAGAGCGGCTACTGCGCGCAGTGGTCAGCGGGCTCGACGCATTACGAGCCCGGTATCGGTAGCCATTGGCAGGATGCCTGGATAGCCGACTGAACCCACACCCGCGCTCGCCTATCCGGCCGGCGCGGGTTGCCATGTTTCCTATTGCCACCTTTACCGCTCGGCCCCGACGCAGCTGTCGCACGCCGGCCGAGGCACGGAGCAGCTTATGCCCCAGCGATAGACCACTTCACGCCTAGCCATCAGCCCCCTCGGCCATGGCGAGTTCGCCGCTGAATGCGGCCGTTCGCAGCCATCACGCCGAGCCCCCGGCATCCCCAGAGGCAT
>CAMPJN010000457.1 GCA_946886875.1 uncultured Pseudomonas sp. | reverse complement strand
TATAGAGTCGTTCTGACAGTACTCAAACCAATGCTGATTTGCGTCATGTCGCTTTGCCAGGCGGTCGACCATACTGCATGAAGAACCAATACGATTGTCTCGTCAGAGAAGGATAATCCGATGAACAAACTGCGTTTGGCTGCCTTTGCAGCCCTTTCCATGACGGCTGTTGGTTCGGCGCAAGCCGCCGATATGACCGTTGCCGTTGGTCAATCGGGCGAGTCCACCATGGTCTATCGCCTGGGCGCTCAATTCGATTTCAACCGTAGCTGGTGGCAGAGCAGCGTCGGTCGCCTGACCGGCTACTGGGATGCCGGCTACACCTTCTGGGATGGTGACGAAACCTCCAGCAACCATAGTCTGTCGTTTGCGCCGGTATTCGTTTACGAATTTGCCGGTGAAAAGGTCAAGCCCTATGTAGAGGCGGGTATCGGTGTGGCGGCTTTTGCCAATACCAGAATGGAAGACAACGACCTGGGTTCGTCCTTCCAGTTCGAGGACCGTATCGGCTTCGGCGTGCGTTTCGCCGGGCAGGAAATAGGCTTGCGCGCCATCCACTATTCCAACGCCGGCCTCAAGCAACCCAACGATGGGATCGAATCCTATACCTTGCATTACCGCATGAGTTTTTAGGGCTTGGGGTTCGAAAAAACCGGATCGCGATCCGGTTTTTTTCTGCCTGCTGTATCGTCCAGGCCAGGATCTGGCGTGCTTTCCTTTAGCCGAATAAGCCTGGGTGCAATCCGGGGCTGCTCTGGTGGCTTGCAGCGGTTTGGTGTTTCGCCATCTCGTAGAACGGGTGCACCCCGACCATCTTTAGGTCTTACCCGGATTGCACTGGCGCTTATTCAGGCTATGCGATGGGCTGTGCCTGCACGCTGACCTGTAATCGCTCCGGCCCAAGGGGTTCGCAGTGGATGCGTACCGGCATAAAGGCTTCGATCACCTGGATATTGCTGTCCAGGTGTGCCGTACGCCGCAGGGTGGTGAAGCTGCCGTCACCGGCCAAGGCCATGGGTAACAACAACTGATCGGCCAGATGCTCGGCTACCGCAGTCTCGCCGCCCAGCCAATCGCGGGCCTGTTTCGCCACCTGATCGGCAACGCTCTCGGCGCGCAGGCGCGGCTGGCCGAAGGCTGCGAATACTTCGCTGAGCTGCTCGCAATGCACTTCCAGCAACAAAGCATTACCCGGCCCATGCTCTTGTGGCAGATGGACGAAATGCAGTGCCTCTTCCGGCAGTTTCAGGCGTTTAGCCAACCGCTCCAGCTCCCTCGCGCCGACATGGCCGGGCACGCCGGCCAGCAGGCAACGCGCCTGCTGGTCGAGTACCGCGCCTCGCTCCTGCAGATGCAGCGGTTGCAGTTGGCCGGGTTGCACCTGCAACTCCAACTGCCCGCCGCCGGCCGGTGCGAAACCGTGGCGCAGCAGGGTCAATTCCACCTGCGCACCCATGCGCCGCAACAGCGGCAGCCAGGCGTGCTGGAGAAAATCGCTCGGTGGCGCCGCCGGGTTGTGGGTGCCGCCGCTGATCAGCAGCCGGCTGTTATCGGGCGCGCGCAGCAAGGCCGGTAGCAGCGTCTGCAATACCAGGGTGCAGCTACCGGCGGTGCCGATGCTGAAGCTGTAGTCGCCGGCCTTGATTGCACCTGGGCGAAAACGCAGGCTCATCGAGCCCAACTGCGCCCCTTCAACCTCCGCCCCACAGACCTCGGCCGCCGCCAGCACTGCGGTCAGGTGCTGACGCAACAAACCCGGCCGGCTGCGCTGGGCACGAATATTGACGATCCGAAACGGCCGCCCGCTGACCATCGACAGGCTTAGCGCGCTGCGCAGTACCTGGCCACCGCCAATGGCGCCGTCCAGTTCCAAAAAATCCTTTTGCATATTTCTGATCCAAATTAGACAGGTCGTGCGCTCACGCGCCCGGGTTACGAATATTGCAGCACCGTTTCGCACAGATAGCGGTCGAGGTCGGCCGTATCGCCGTCCGCCTTGGGCAGCGCCGGCTGCGTTTCGGCTTGTTGCAAAGCGCGCTCGATAAAGGCGTGGATCGCTTCGCGGCGCGGACCATAGGCCGACTCCACCACCTGGCGCTTGAGCGTCAGCAGGGCATCGATTTCCGCCAGCAGGGCGGGATCGCGCACGGTGGCGTCGAGCAGCGCGGCGAAGGTCATCGGCGGTCGGCCAAGACCTTGGTCGATCCAGCGTACGGCCAGTAGCGGGCGCAGCACGTAGAGGTACTTCTTGAAGCGCACCTGCTCGTCCTGCAGATAGCCGCGAAAGTTCTTCTTGGCCATCGACAGATAGTGGTGCCGTGCGGCGGTCGAGCAGTAGAACTGCTCGGCCAGCTCGCGCAACTGCTCGGCGGCCCCCGGCTCGCTGCGGTAGACCAGCGGCGAGTCCAGCCACTCCAGCAGCGTTGGGTTGGATTTGCGCAACAGTTGCAGGGTTTTGCGCAGCTCCCAGCCGCCTATATCCAGCTCGTCGCTCAGTGGCCGCTCGATCACATCGCGCGGTTCGTCCACGCGCAGGTACCAGGATTGGCGCGGCACATAGACGAAGCGCACGTCATAGTCGCTGTCCGGCGAGGCAAAGCCCCAGGCGCGGCTGCCCGACTCGCAGGCATAGAGCACGGTGACCTCATGCTGCGCTTCTATTTCTTTCAATTCGCGCAACACCCACTCGCGCATTTCTGCCGAGAGGGGATGGTGTTGTTGATGCAGGTTCATCTGTTGCTACCTTCTGTTCAGTCGGGGTGCTTGGCACCCCTTATCCTTTAACGCACACCACCTGCCGCAGTGTGTGTACCACTTCCACCAGCTCGCGCTGGGCGTGCATGACTTTTTCGATGTCCTTGTAGGCCATGGGGATCTCGTCGATCACGTCGAGGTCCTTGCGGCATTCCACATGGGCGGTGGCGCGGATCTGGTCGTCCAGGCTGAAGCGTTTTTTCGCCTGGGTACGGCTCATCACCCGGCCGGCGCCGTGGCTGCAGGAGCTGAACGCTTCCTCGTTACCCAGGCCGCGAACGATAAAACTCTTGGCGCCCATGGAGCCGGGGATGATGCCCAATTCGCCCTTTTGCGCCGACACCGCGCCCTTGCGGGTGATCAGTACGTCTTCACCGAAGTGGCGCTCCTTCTGCACATAGTTGTGGTGGCAATTGACCGCCTGCAGGTTGGCCTCGAAAGGCTTTCCAATCACCTGACGCGCCGCGGCTATCACCGCTTGCATCATCAGTTCGCGGTTCTGTCGGGCGAAATCCTGGGCCCAGCCCACGGCCTCCACATAGTCCTGATAGTGCTGGCTGCCTTCTTCGAAGTAGGCCAGGTCCTTGTCCGGCAGGTTGGCGATGTGCTGGCGCATATCGGCCTTGGCCAGTTCGATATACAGACTGCCGATGGCGTTACCCACACCGCGCGAACCGCTGTGCAGCATGAACCAGACGCGCTGGGCCTCGTCCAGGCAGACCTCGATAAAGTGGTTGCCGGTTCCCAGGGTTCCCAGGTGTTT
>CAMPJN010000456.1 GCA_946886875.1 uncultured Pseudomonas sp. | reverse complement strand
TTCCCGATCGACCTGCACAGCCTGGTCAGCGCCGGCTTCTGGCGCAGCCCGCTGAATCGTCGCGAACGGCAGTCGCGTTTGCAGCAAGTGCTGAGCGATTGGCGCTTGCTCGAGCTGCAGCGCCAACCGCTGCAAGCGCTTTCCGGTGGCGAATTGCAACGTGCGTTGCTGGCCCGCCTGAGCCTGACCGACGCCCGAGTACTGCTGCTCGACGAACCCGAAGCGGCGCTCGACGAACAGGGTCAGACACTGCTTTGGCAGCATATCCAGCGCTGGCAGGCCGAGGGCCGCACCCAGCTATTGGTCAGCCATAACCTCGCCAGCCTGGGTCAGCGCCTGGACGACGCCCTGCTGGTATCGCCCAATGGCTGCGTCTTCGCGCCTATCCAGCGGTTGCTGGCGCAACGCGCGCAGCTGTTGCAGCGAGTGGCCTGAGGTGGAGCTACTCTGGACGCCTTTCGTCGAGTTCGCCTTTATGCGCCGCGCCTTGCTCGGCGGTGTGGTGCTGGCGTTGAGCGCGGCCCCCTTGGGCGCATTTCTGATCCTGCGGCGCCTGAGCCTGATCGGCGACGCCATTGCCCACGGCATCCTGCCGGGTGCGGCCGTGGGTTTTTGGTTGTTCGGTCTGAGCCTGCCGGCGCTGACCCTCGGCGGCCTGGTCGCCGGCCTGGGCATGGCCGGCCTGGCCGCCTGGGTCACCCGCCGCACCGGCCTACGCGAAGATGCCAGCCTGGCGGCGATCTACCCGATTTCCCTGGCCAGCGGCGTACTGTTGCTGGGCCTGGCCGGACGCAAGCTGGACTTGCTGCATCTGCTGTTCGGCTCGGTGTTGGCGGTGGACCAAAGCACGCTTAACGGCATGCTGCTGGTCTCGCTCGGCAGCCTGCTGGGCCTGGCGCTGATCTATCGCTGGCTGCTGCTCGATAGTCTCGACCCGCTGTTTCTCGGCAGCGTCAGCCGCTTCGGGCCGCTGGCCTACGGGCTATTCCTGACCCTGGTGGTACTCAATCTGGTGATCGGCTTCCAGGCCATAGGCGCGCTGATGGTGGTCGGCCTGATGATGTTGCCGGCCTCAGCTGCGCGCTTCTGGAGCTGCCATCTACCCAGCCTGCTGCTGATCGCCGCGCTCACCGGCGCGCTCTGCGTCTGGCTCGGTCTGCTGCTGTCCTATTACGCCAACTTGCCCAGCGGGCCCTGCATCGTCCTGCTGGCCGGGGCGGCCTATGCCCTTTCGGTGGTGCTCGGCCCGGTCAACGGCCTGCTGCGCGCCCAGCCTTTACCTTCACTCTGAGGAAACACCCATGCGCACCTTGGTCGCCCTGTTCACCCTGCTCGCCTCGCTATCGCTGTCGGCGGCGGAGAAGCTTCAGGTGATTACCAGCTTCAGCATTTTGGCCGACATTACCCAACAGATCGGCGGCGATCACATCGAACTGCGCAATCTGGTCGGCGCCGACGCCGATGCTCATGTCTATGAACCCAGTACCGCAGATGCCAAGGCCGTGCTCAACGCTGACCTGATCATCGCCAATGGCCTGGGCTTCGAGCCCTGGCTGGATCGGCTGATCGCCAGCAGCGATGCAGCCGGTACGCGCATCGACGCCAGCGCCGGGGTGCTGCCGCTGATGCTCGATGAGGACGGCGAAAAGGTTCCCGACCCGCACGCTTGGCAGAACCTGGCCAATGCCGAAATTTACGTACGCAACATCGCCAAGGCCCTGAGCCAGACCGACCCGAGCAACGCCGCCTACTACGGAGAGCGCCGCGATGCTTACCTGACACAAATCCGCGCCCTGCTCAGCGAAGCCCGCGCCGGCCTGGGCCAGTTGCCACCGGCGCAGCGCACCATCATCACCAGCCACGATGCTTTCGCTTATCTGGGCCAGGCTTACGGCCTGAAGTTTGTCGCGCCCCAAGGGCTGTCCACCGAAGACGAGCCTTCGGCCGCCGAAGTGGCTGCACTGATCCGGCAGATTCGCGCCGATGGCGTGCGCGCGGTGTTCGTCGAAAATATCCGCGACCCGCGATTGATCGAACAGATCGCTGCGGAAGGCGGCGCCAAAATCGGCGGCACCCTCTACTCCGACGCCCTGGCCAGCGAAGGCCCAGCCAGCAGCTATTTGGGCATGTTCAAGCACAACCTCGACACCCTGCTGGCCGCACTAAAACCATAAGCCCCGGCCCGCGGGCTGAGGGCAAAACGGCTGCAAGCCAGTATCCATGGGGGTTTCACGTGGAACTGGCTATGGCATGGCTTCACGCTCGCCCTCGTGGAAATCCAACTTCACCCTTGTTTTGCAGGCCCCGGCCATCTGCCAGTCTGCTCGTGACTGCTCCCCGCGCGCCAATGCAGCAGCGGCTAAGCTGGAAACCTGCCCACTGACACGGCCGCTATTTTTTTGAACCCTTTGCGCCGTCACCTCGACCTACTTGCCAGAACGCACCGCAGAACACTGCGAAACGCCAACACCTGGAGTAGCCACACTATGAACAGCCGTCTCTCTTGCGCCCGCACCCTGGGCATTCTGGCCCTCAGCACATTGTGCGCAGCGCCAAGCTTCGCGCAGAAGATCACCAGCGCCGCGGTGACCGATATCACTTTCAACGGCCTGCCCAATAGCGTCGATGTGATCCTCAAGGACATGTCGAACGGCTCGTCGGTCGCCAATGTCAACGTGCAGTCGCTGACCAGCAGCCTGACGCTGCCGATCAGCAGTACGGTCAAATGCGCGAAGAGCCAATGGGGCTACTCCCACAGTCTGGTCGGCTTCGGCGCCTTCAACCCGACCTTTCTCGATGCCCTGGTGGTGCACCAGGCACCCAACCCCAACGCTGGCCATACCACCTGGACCGGCACCAAATGGATCACCGAGGCGGCGGCCACGCACCAGTATCAGGTGCCGCTGAATGCGCTGAAAAACCCGGCGAAGAGTGACTATCAGCTCGATGTGCTGGCCGAGTTCAATGCCGCGATGAATACCTTTATCCAACAGGGCGGCAGCAAGCTCGACTATCTCAGAAGCAACCGCACCATTAACGTTCAGCGCCAGGTCAGTGTGATGGGCGCCTGCTGGACCGGCTTGAGCAGCAAGGGCTTCGCCACCTATACCAAACCGCTGACGATTCGCATCAAATACCAAGGCAACCCCAAGCTCACTGCAGTCAACGCCCAGCTCGGGCAGATGGGTGGCGGCGGCATTCAGGCCGGCCCGCAGCCGATGCAGATCACCACAGGGCAAATCCTGCCTTACGCGCCGAACTATCAGGGCGCCTGCCCGGCCGACCTGAAATTTCGCGTGCAGCTCAACGGCGTGGGCAAGGGCGAGGCGCGCTACCGGATCACCCAGGGCAACAGCACCGTTTACGACTCGCCAGCGCTGCCGTTCGCCAATGGCAAGTTGCAACACGACTTCAATGTGGTGATGCCGTACTTCGGCCAGCAGAGCCTGAACAACAAGATATTGCACAAATACAGACTGTACGTGCGGGTCAAGGACGAAAAGGCGGCGGTATGGCCAGAGCAGTACCAACTA
>CAMPJN010000455.1 GCA_946886875.1 uncultured Pseudomonas sp. | reverse complement strand
TGCTGGTGGAAAACGCCAGCCTGGGCGGCGGGCAGAGCGTCAAATCCCAGGGCATCATCCATGGCGGCGCCAAATATGCCTTGCACGGCGCCCTGACCGGTGCCTCCGAGGCAATCGCCGATATGCCGCGGCGCTGGCGCGAAGCGGTGAACGGCCAGGGCGAATTGGACCTGAGTGGCGTACGCCTGCTCTCCGAAGCGCACTACTTATGGTCCCCTGGCAACCTGGCCGGCAATATCACCAGTTTCTTCGCCAGCAAGGCGGTACGCGGCCGGGTCGATCAGGTCAAGGGCACGGAGCTGCCACCGGCGCTGCAACACCCGAAATTCAAGGGCAAGGTCTACCGCCTGGCCGAGCTGGTACTCGACGTGCCCAGCCTGATCGCCCGCCTGACCGAACTGGCCGGCGATGGCTTGCTCGCCGCCGAGTCCATCGCGCCGCTGCACGAGCAGGGGCAACTGGTCGGTCTGGTCGTCGACGGCCGCGAGATCCGCGCGCAACGTATCGTCCTCAGCGCAGGCAGCGGCAACGCCGAGCTACTGAGCACCCTGGGTCTGAACCAGCCCGCGCAGCAACTGCGACCGCTGCATATGGTGCTGGTCAAGGGGCCGACCCTGAAACCGCTGTATGCCCACTGCCTGGGCGGCGGACCTAAGCCACGGATCACAGTCACCACCCATCCGGCCGCCGATGGCGAGTGGGTTTGGTACCTGGGCGGCGATCTGGCTGAAGCCGACGGCGTGGCGCGCGATAGCGCAGCGCAAATCAAGGCCGCGCAGAAGGAAATCGCCGACCTGCTGCCCTGGGTCGATATGAGCAGCGCGCATTGGGCCACCTTGCGCGTCGAGCGCGCCGAGCCGGCGCAATCCGGGCTGGTGCGCCCGGACAATGCCTTTCTTGCCGAGCAGGGCCAACTGCTGGTCGGCTGGCCGACTAAACTGGCATTGGCACCGGACTTCGCCGACCGCGTATTGGCGGCACTGGACCGCGACGGCATTCAACCCGCCAACCACCCGGCGCTGCCGGCGTTACCGCGCCCGACTGTCGCCCACGCTGCCTGGGAGGAACTGTTCTGATGCATAGCCTGCACAACCTGCACCGCCCGCTCGGCTCGACCGATCTGCTGGTCTCGCCGCTAGGCCTGGGCACGGTCAAGCTCGGCCGCGATCAGGGCGTCAAATACCCCAGCGGCTTCACCATTCCCGACGATGCCGCCGTCCGGGAGCTGTTGGCCCAGGCCCATGAACTGGGAATCAATCTGATCGATACGGCGCCGGCCTACGGCACCAGCGAAGCCCGCCTCGGGCCCCTGCTGCGCGGGCAACGCCAGCAGTGGGTGATCGTCAGCAAGGTCGGCGAGGAATTCGACAATGGCCAATCGCGCTTCGACTTCAGCGCCGCCCACACCCGCTTCTCGGTGGAGCGCAGCCTCAAACGCCTGGAAACCGACTTTATCGACTTGGTGCTGGTCCACTCGGATGGTAACGATGTCGCCATCCTGCGCGACAGCGGGGTCTACGACGCCCTGGCCGAGCTCAAGCGCGAGGGCAAGATTCGCGGTTTCGGCCTTTCCGGCAAAACCGTCGAAGGCGGCTTGCTGGCCCTGGAACGCGGCGACTGCGCCATGGTCACTTATAACCTCAATGAGCAAAACGAGCTGCCGGTACTGGACTACGCCGAGCAGCACGGCAAAGGCATTCTGATCAAGAAGGCTTTAGCCAGCGGGCATGCCTGCCTGGCCCCAGGCGAAGACCCGGTGCGCGCCAGCTTCGAGCTGATTTTCGCCCACCCTGCTGCGGCCAGCGCCATAGTCGGCACCATCAACCCGACGCACCTGGCGCACAATGTCGCGGTCGCAGCGGCGGTGATTCAGGATATTGCCTAAGCATTCGTACCCGAGGGTCCAAGCGCGCAGCCCTTAACCACCGCCGCCAACCAAAAGGAGTCGAGATGCCGCGCACCCTGATCCGCAAGGACCCTAGCAGCTTCAAGACTCTGCAGTTATTCGTCGAGGCCACCCCCGACTGCCTCAGCTACCAGAGCCTGGGCATGCCGCTGAACTTCAGCCAGATGCTCGAACGACGCAAACCGGTGACTATCGCCGACGCTCAGCATTTCGCCGTGGAACTGGCCAATCTCGGCGTTTCGGTGCGCTTGACCCTGAGCTGGCAAGGGCGCGAATACTGGATATTGGTGCGACAACGACGCGCCGACCGTGGTGATGTGGTGCTCAAACTGATTTCAGGTTACGTGCCATCCCATGAGCTCGCCCTGCCCCTGCTCACCGCCATTCAGGAAGTCGCCGAGGAATGCCTGCTGGAAACCCCGGAAGGCTGGTTGAGTGGGCGCTTTGGCGATACCTGGCTGCCCACTCCATACCAGGGCAGCCTGCGTTACCGGGAAACCGCGCATTTCAGCCTCAGCCCGTTATCCGGCGCGGCGCGCCCAGTGCAATGCGGCAACCTCAAATTATTGGAACGGCCGCGCGCCTATGTGCATTTGCCCACGGCATCCTTGCAGCTGGTCTATGACTTGCGTCTGGAGCTGCCGAAGGAGATCAAACAACTCAGCCTGCTGCATGTCGACGAACACTTGGAAGACGGCAAACTGATCGCCCGCCTCAACCGCGCACGACCGGACCTTTACCTTATCCCACTGGATCAGGGCCGCCCCACCGCGGAGCTTTTGACTCTCAAGCAAGGCATGTTGACGACCGCCAGCACCCGCGGCCTATGGCTGGCAGAAAGCTTCGCGCCCCAGGATGGCTGGCTGGTACACGACGAGCGGATTCGCTGGAAGGACTGGCTGGGCCAGCAAAATTTGCAGTCCCACACAGCAAAAAGCCCCGTCAAGGCGAGGCAATCATCTGCAGCCGGCGGCTAGCTAGTTCAGGTAAACCCTGAAGCCTGCCGCAGACGCCCTACTGCTTACGGATTTTCTCGACAATCGCAGTGGTCGAGCTGTTTTCCACCAACCCCAGCACGCGGACTTCACCGCCGTATGCTGTGACGATATCGGCACCGACCACCTGCCCGATGCCATAGTCGCCCCCCTTGACCAGCACGTCCGGCTTGACCTCGCGCAGCAGGTTCTCCGGGGTGTCTTCGCTAAAGCTCACCACCCAATCCACCGCACCGAGGCCGGCGAGCACGGCCATGCGCCGATCCACCGAGTTGATCGGCCGGCCCGGACCTTTCAGACGGCTGACCGAGGCATCGTCGTTGACCGCCAGCACCAGGCGGTCGCCCTGAGCGCGAGCCTGCTCCAGATAGGTGACGTGACCGGCATGCAAAATATCGAAGCAGCCGTTGGTGAAGACGATTTTCTCGCCATGGGCGCGGGCGTCGTCGATAGCCAGCAATAGCTGATCCCGGCTCAACACCCCGCGCTCGGAGCCGGCCTCGCGCTGTATCGCCCGACGCAATTCAGGGGCGCTGATCGCGGCGGTACCCAGTTTGCCGACCACGATACCGGCGGCCAGATTGGCCAGCGCCACGGCCTGGGGCAACTCCTCGCCGGCAGCCAGGCTGGCAGCCA
>CAMPJN010000454.1 GCA_946886875.1 uncultured Pseudomonas sp. | reverse complement strand
CCCTTGACTGACTGCGTCACCAGCAAAGGCAGCTCGCTGGAGCGTTATCAATGCCTGTCACGCGGCGCCGGAATTCTGGTCTGTTCCGGGGCCTTGGAGGGCTTGCTTTAACTTGCGGGCGCACCCACTTGCACTTGTCTTTACAACACACTGAAAGCACCTGCTCAGGCGCCGACAGTAGTTCGCCAAGCAAACAAAAGTTCAGCCTAAATTGCCCGCGCAGCCCCTATTACCGGGGCTGCGCGGGGTTGGCATTTGCCTTTGAGTTAGCGTAGAGTTTTGCCAACTGTGTTTGCATGGGTCGCTGTAAATCGTGGCCTGGTGCAGTAGATCGTCTAGATCCGCTACATCCGTTCGACTTCGTACTACTCCTTGCAACCAGTTTTCAGTTCTCTATTGGTAGAGACTGTCATTCACTTAGTTTCAAGGAAATAAGACATGTCGAATCGTCAGAACGGTACCGTCAAGTGGTTTAACGACGAGAAAGGGTTTGGTTTTATCACTCCAGAAAGCGGTCCGGATCTTTTCGTGCATTTCCGCGCGATCGAGGGCAATGGTTTCAAGAGTCTGAAAGAAGGCCAGAAAGTCAGTTTCATTGCAGTACAAGGTCAAAAAGGCATGCAGGCCGACCAGGTTCAGATCCAGGAATAACCCTGCGGCAACGAACAACCCCTGATGGCGACATCGGGGGTTTTTTTATGCCTGACGATGCGCCAAGCTGCGCGGCCGAGCCTCAACGCCTTACGGATAACCAACCCATCATGCCGAAACATCTACTGCGCCCGCAGGGTGAATTCCCCGCCGCCGGCCTGATCCGCCGCCTGGCGGCCATGTTCTATGACGCTCTGCTGTGCATTGCCCTGCTGATAGTCGTGACCTTTATCTACAAGCTGATCCTGATGGGCTTCTATGGCGAGGGGCAGCTCCGGCAGATGTCCGACGCCGGCGCACTGGACGGCGACCCGCTGTTGTCGACGCTGCTGGTACTCAGCCTGTTCGGATTTTTCAGCAAGTTCTGGAGCCACAGCGGCCAGACTCTGGGCATGCAGGTCTGGGGGATTCGCATTCAGAATGCCGACGGCAGCGCGATCACCCTATGGCAAGCGCTGCTGCGCTTTCTAGTCGCCATCGGTTCCTGGTTGCCGCTCGGCCTGGGCTTTCTCTGGATGCTCTGGGACAGGGACAAGCGCACCTGGCACGACATCTATTCGGATAGCCAGGTCGTTCAGCTACCGAAGAACATTCACAAGAAATAAACCGTCGCCCAGAAAAAAGCCGGCATGCGCAATCTCCTGCGCAGCCGGCTTTTTTTATGCGCGCGTGATTACCCCGCGCGGCGTAGCAACCACAGGCCGGCCAGGGCGCAAATACCCGCCGGTACCAGCACCGCCAACAACGGCGAGAAACCGAACACCAGGCTGGATGGCCCCAGCAAGTCCTGGCTGATCTTGAACACGAAACCCACCAGCACCCCGGTAAACACCCGTTGGCCGAGGGTCACCGAACGCAACGGCCCGAACACGAAGGAAATCGCCAACAACACCAGCGCCATGGTAATCACCGGCTGCAGTACCTTGGTCCAGAACGCCAGCCAGTAGCGACCGTTGTTCAGGCCCTGTTCGGCCAGGTAGTTGGCGTAGCGCCAAAGCCCGCTGATCGACAGCGCTTCCGGCTCAAGCACCACGGTGCTGAGCAACTGCGGATTCAACTGCACATCCCAACGCTCACTGGCAACCTTGACCACCTCGGTGCCGCCTTCGCGGAAGTGCGTGGTGGCGACGTTTTCCAACTGCCAATAATCGCCTTGGTACTTGGCGCGCCGGGCAAAGCTCGACGACAACATATGACGTTGATCATCGAAGCTGTAGCGAGTCACCCCGAACAGCACGCCATTGGGCTGCACCGCGTTGATATGCACGAACTCGTCGCCCTGACGATGCCACAGGCCACGCTTGGCGCTCTGCGCCTCCCCAGCACCTTGCGCCATGGCGCGGTCGGCCTGGGCCTTGTTCTCGCTGAGAGGGGCCAGGTATTCGCCGATCAGAATGCCCGCCAGCATCAGCGCCAGCATGGGTTTCATTACGGCCCAGACGATCCGCCCGATCGATACCCCGGCGGCGCGCATCACGGTCAATTCGCTGCTGCTGGCCAAACCGCCCAGACCGATCAGGCAACCGACCAGGGCCGCCATCGGCAGCATTTCATAAATCCGCCGTGGCACCGTCAGGAACACGTACCAGGCCGCATCCGCCAAACTGTAGTTGCCTTCGACATCGCCCAGCTCGTCGATAAAAGCGAACAACAGGGCCAGGCCGACAATGATGCCGAGTACGGCGAGGATGGCGACAAACACCTGGGCGCCGATGTAGCGATCCAATCTAACCACGGGCCACCTCCCGGCCGACGCGCAGACTCGCCACCTTCAGGCGTATCGCCTCCCAATACAGCATCAGCAAACCAATCACCAAGAAAACTCCATGTACCCACCACAAGCCCAACGCCTGCGGGATCTTGCCTTTTTCCAAAGCGCCGCGGGCGGCGATCAACAACGCCAGATAGGCCATATACAAGAGAATCGCCGGCAGTAGTTTAAGGAAGCGGCCCTGGCGCGGATTGACCCGCGACAGCGGCACCGCCAGCAATGCGACCACCAGCACCAGCACTGGCAGCGATAGGCGCCACTGCAATTCCGATTGCAGACGGGCGTTATCGCTGCCGATCAATTCACGGGTCGGTATCGCCTCGCGCTCGCTGACCTCACCGCTGACCGCGGGTTTTGGCAGCAGCACGCCATAGGTTTCGTATTCGATTTCCCGATAGTCCGCCTGCCCGGGATTGCCGTCGTAGCGGAAGCCGTTTTGCAGAATCAGGTAGCGGCTGCCGTCGGCCTGGATTTCCTGGCGGCCGCTTTCCGCGACCAGTACGGTAATCCCGCGTTCCTTATCGCCTTTCTCGGAGAAACGCTTCTCGGAGATGAACACGCCGGCCAGTTCGCTGCGGTCCTCGCTCATATCGCGGGTATAGGTCACCCGTGAGCCATCGCGCATCGCCTGAAAACGCCCCGGCACCAAGGTGTCGAATTCGGTCAGGGCGTTCTGCTCGTTGAGAATCCGCGTAACCCGTTCCACGCCCTGTGGCGCCAGGCCCATGCTCAGCCATGCCACCAGCAACATCACCAACAGCGCCGGCGCCATGCTGTAGAGCGCCAAGCGCTGCTGACTCATGCCGGTGGCCGAGAGCACGGTCATCTCGCTGTCTAAATAAAGTCGCCCATAGGCCAGCAGAATGCCGAGAAACAGCCCCAGCGGCAGAATCAATTGCAGGAAGCCGGGCAGACGAAAGCCCATGATCATGAACAACACCCCAGGATCGAGCACCCCTTGCGCAGCCTGCGCCAGGTACTTGATAAAGCGGCCACTCATAATGATCACCAACAGCACGGCGCTTACCGCGCTCAAGGTCAGCAACACTTCACGGGACAGATAACGGAAGACGATCAAACCAGACACTCCAGGGTTGTCAGGCTCAGGCGGCTAC
>CAMPJN010000453.1 GCA_946886875.1 uncultured Pseudomonas sp. | reverse complement strand
CTACCTACAGCGGCGGTGTGCGCCAGGGCGGTTCGACCCTGAGCATGCAGTTGGCGCGGCGACTCCATGGCCTCAATTCGCGGCAGATTCCCGGCAAGTTGCAGCAGATTTTCCTGGCGCTTTGGCTGGAGGCACGCCACAGCAAACACGACATTCTCGAGGCCTATCTCAACCTGGCGCCCATGGGCGGCAATATCGAAGGCGTGGCGGCGGCCAGCCGGATCTACTTCGCCAAGACCGCCGCCCAACTTTCGCTCAGCGAGGCCCTGGCGCTGGCGGTGATTCCGCAGCAACCGGGACGCCGCGGGCACTTCGGCCCCTCGCTGCAAAAGGCCCGCCTGCACCTGATGAGTCTGTGGTTCGCGGCTCACCCCGACGACCCGCGCAATGAAGGTTTGCTCAACCTGCCGCTTGAAGCACGCAAGCGCCAGCAGCTGCCATTCCGCGCGCCACATCTGAGCGAGCAATTGCTGGCCAGTCACGACGATCTGGAACTGCGCAGCACCCTCGACCTGCGCCTGCAGACGCAGCTGGAACAGTTGATCGAGCAGTTCGTCCACGAGCATCGGCGCCAGGGCGTGCATAACGCAGTGGCGATTCTGCTGGACAGCCGCGACCAGGCGGTGAAAGCGATGGTCGGCTCGGCGGACTATCACTCGCGTGCCATTCACGGTCAGGTCAACGGCGTGCAGGCGCGGCGCTCACCAGGCTCGACGCTAAAGCCGTTGCTCTACGGCCTGGCATTGGATCAGGGCCTGATTCATCCGATGAGCATCCTCAAGGATGCGCCCAGCGCCTTCGGCGCCTTCCAGCCAGAGAATTTCGATGGCAAGTTCGTCGGCCCGCTGACCGCGCAGGATGCGCTGATCCGCAGCCGCAACGTGCCGGCGGTATGGTTGGCCAGCCAACTCGGCACACCATCGCTGCATGGCTTGCTCAAACGCGCCGGCGTTCAACGTCTGCGCAGCGAGGAACATTACGGCCTGGCCCTGGCCCTCGGCGGTGGCGAGCTGACTCCAGCCGAACTGGCCAAGCTGTATCTGATGCTGGCCGGCGACGGCCACTTGCGCGGCCTGCGCTTTACCGCGAACGACCCAAGCGAGGTCGGGCCGGCGCTGCTATCGCCACAGGCTGCCTATATGGTGCGCGATATGCTGCGACGTAACCCGCGCCCGGACGGCCTGCCCGCGGACGGTCGCGGCCGCGACTGGCCGGTGGCCTGGAAGACTGGCACTTCATGGGGCTTTCACGATGCCTGGAGCGCGGGCCTGGTCGGGCCCTATGTGCTGGTGGTCTGGGTCGGCAACTTCGACGCCACGCCGAACCCGGCGTTTATCGGCCTGAAGACCGCCGCACCGTTGTTCTTCCGTATTGCCGATGCCCTGCCGCTAGCATTGCCCCAGGGCCGACCGCCGCAAGATAAACCGCCGGCGGGGCTAAGCCGGGTCGAGGTCTGCGCCGCTTCTGGCGATCTGCCCAACCGCTGGTGCCCGCAAACCCGCAAGACCTGGTATATCCCCGGGGTATCGCCAATCCGCGTATCGACCCTGCACCGCCCGGTGATGGTCGACCGCCAGAGCGGCAAGGCCGTCTGCCCGCCCTACGACCCGGCGACCAGCGAACAACGGATTTTCGAGTTCTGGCCGAGCGAACTGCAACGCCTGTTCAGCGCCGCCGGCCTGCCCCGTCGCACACCGCCGGATTCGTTGCGCGAATGCCAAGCAGCGCCCACCGGCGCAGCAGAGGAAGCCCCGCGCATCACCTCGCCCCTGAGCCAGGTGACCTACAGCCTGCGCCTGTCGCAACCGCAGGAAAACATCCCGCTAAGCGCCAACGCCGCCAGCGATGCGCGTCGGCTCTACTGGTTCGCCGACCACAGTCTGCTCGGCCAAAGCACACTGCAACACAGCCTGGGCTGGCGCCCGGCGCGCTCGGGGCATTACCAGATCAGGGTCAGCGACGATCAGGGTCGCACCAGCAGCCGCAGCTTACAGGTGGAGTTTCTGCCTTAGCAGGCTATATCCACCCCGCCCACTGCAACAGCAGCAAGCCGATGTTGGTGGTGAACACCGAGGCCAGGGTAGTGATGACAATGATCGCGGCGGCCAGTTGATGGTTGCCGTTGACCGCCTTGGCCATAACGAAGCTGGCCGCAGCGGTGGGGCTGACGAAGTAGAGGAACAGGATTGCCAGATCGGCGTCGCGAAAGCCCCAGAGCCAGGCGCCTATGGTCGCGACCAGCGGCAGCCAGAGCACTTTCATCAGGCTGGAGCTGATCGCCACGCCGCTGCCCTGGCGCAGGGAGGCCAGGGTCAGGGTGCCGCCGATGCAGATCAGCGCCAGCGGCAGGCTCATCTTGGCGAAATACTCGGCGGACACCATCAGCCAGCCCGGCAACTGAATTTGCCACCAGGCGAAGGGGATGGCCGCCAGCACGCCGATGATCAAGGGATTGCGCAGCACGCTCTTGGTCAGGCTCCAGGCATCGGTCTTGGCCTCGGGACTGTAGATCGCCAGGACGATGGCCGAGAGCGTGTTGTAGCAGAGAATCACCACGCCACCGAGCACCGCGCCCAGCGACAGGCCGTAATCGCCATACATGGCAGTGGCCAGGGCCAGGCCAACGATGCCGTTGTTGCCGCGAAACGCGCCCTGGGTGTAGACGCCGCGATCGGCCTGCGGGCAGCGCCACATAGCCCAGCCCCAGGCGAGCAGAAAACAGCCCAGGGTTGCCAGCACGAAGTACAGCAACAACGCCGGCTGCAGCGCCGTGGTCAGATCCGCCTTGACGATGCCAAGGAACAGCAAGGTCGGCAGCGTGCCGCGAAATACCAGGGTCGAGGCGGTGTTGATAAAGGCTGCATCGATCAACCGCAGACGGTTGAGCGCCACACCGAGAAACAGCATGGCAAACACCGGCGCGGTGATGGCAAGGGTTTGCTGGACGACGGCGAGCATGGCGGCCCCTGGAGAGTATTTGCTTAGGGGGCTAATGATAACGCCATCAGCGGAAAAGGCTTTGGGGTTTTCCGCTCTAGGTACGCGATGGCGGATGAAAAAGGCGCCTTGGTAGCCCGGGTTGAACGAAGCGATACCCGGGTATCGGCGCCCTGGGTATCGCTGCGCTCAACCCGGGCTACGGGTTGCGCGTTGCTTTTGCCGTGTGGCGGTCGAATACACCGTTTGACCCAACCATGGTCGGCCAAAAAACTTGCGCAGGAACATAGGATCTACGGGGTTGCCTCGCCCGGGGTTTTCAATAGCGCTGTTAGCGCCGTACCGGGCGTTTCTGCAATTTGCGCTGCAGGGTGCGGCGGTGCATGCCCAGGGCGCGGGCGGTGGCGGAGATATTGCCTTCGTGTTCGGCCAGCACGCGCTGGATATGCTCCCACTGCAGGCGGTCCACCGACATCGGGTTTTCCGGCACCAGGGTGTCCAGGTCGGCGTGCTGGGTCAGCAGCGCGGCGAGTACGTCGTCGGCATCGGCGGGCTTGCACAGGTAGTTGCAGGCGCCGCGCTTGATCGCCTCGACGGCGGTGGCGA
>CAMPJN010000452.1 GCA_946886875.1 uncultured Pseudomonas sp. | reverse complement strand
AAATACTGGATCTGCAAACGCGCCCCGGCGATGATCAACGAAGCCGCCGAATGCATGGGCGGCGCCGGTTACGTCGAGGACAGCATACTGCCGCGGCTGTACCGCGAAGCACCGGTCAACTCGACCTGGGAAGGCTCCGGCAACGTGCAATGCCTGGACGTGCTGCGCGCGCTGTCGAAGGAGCCCGGCGTGCTCGATGCATTGTTCAGCGAACTGGGCGACGGCCATGGCGATCCGCGCTTGAAAGCCCATATCGCGCAATTGCAGGCTGACTTTCGCGACACCGACGATATCCAATACCGCGCCCGCCAATTGACCGAAGACGTGGCCCTGGCGCTGCAAGCCAAATTGCTGCTGGAAGCCGGTAACGCCGCGGTCTCCGATGCCTTTATCGGCAGCCGTCTGGGCGGTCAGGGTGGCCGGGCCTACGGCACCCTGCCGCGTGGTCTGGACGTTGCCGCCATACTGGCGCGCAGCAGCGCCGATCTGCGCTGAGGGCGCAGCATGGAGGCGAGTATGCTTCAACGTTTGCACAGCTGGTTCGCCAGCGATATCGGCGAGGCCTACGGTATCTCGCAATTACATGCGGCGGCGGGCACGGCGAGCTTTGTCGGTCAACCGCCGGCGCTGCACTTCAACCCGCTCGGCGGCGTGCAGGGCGGCTATACCGCCGCCTTGTTCGACGCCGCGTTGGGCTTTGCGGTTTATTCGGCGGCCATGGCCGACGCCGTGTATGTCACCGCCAGCCTGCATGTCCACTACCTGCGTCCGTTGCTGGCGGATGCCTTGCCGCTGCGCACCGAGGCTCGCGTGCTAAAGCGCGACGGCCGCGAAGTAATCGCCGAAGCCACCCTGCACGATGCCCGCGGCCAACTCTGCGCCACCGCCCACGCCATCTTCAAAACCCCGCGCGGCATGCCCACTTCATAGCCAGCGATAAAGCGCAGTGCAATCCGCGGCTTTGTTATCCCAGATTGCGCCTAGTCTTATCCAGACTGCGAGCAGCGAATAACGGATCTATAGGAGCTTGGCTACTGCTTGACCTGGGGGCCGCCCCAGGGTTGCAGACTGGCGGCGCACTTTAGTCAGGAGTAGGCGTTATGACCCGTCGACAAGCTTTTTTTCGCGAGTACCAACTGGCCCGTGCGCAGCGTGGCATCGATCCGGCCATCGAACTGCAGCATCTGGAGCGCGCGCATATTCTCGGTCAGCCGGTGTTCGGTGAGCACTTGCGCAGCCATCTGTGGTTGCTGGCCTGGGCCTGGCGTCAGCGCGATTGGGCCGAGTGCCTGGCGCAGTTGCTGCGTATACCGGGCAGCCTGGGGTCGTTGTTGGGCCTGTACCCCTTGGGCAACCCCGGCACCCGTCGGGTCGGGCCGCTGACGCCGCAACCGCTACCCGAGGATATCGCTCGCCTGTTGACTGAGCGCTTGTGAGAAGCGCTCGCTTGCGGCGGTTGCCTCAAGCAGCAGACGCGGTCAAGGTCGCTTAACCCGGTTAAGCCTGCGCGCAATCCGGAGAATCCTGCGTTTGGTAAATCGCTCCCGGATTGCGCTGGCGCTTATACGGGCTGCGGTGCGCGCTTTTTGTAGGGTGGACATGGCGAAGCCTTGTCCGCCGTTGCGGGCCGCATTCGCCGCGACTGGCCAAGGCAACGTGCAAGAGGCTATGCCTGGGCGCCGTGAACAGGGCAAGATAGAGCCTGTCCGTTCAGCCAGGAATGCGAATCGTGAGCCCTTGTTCAGAAGACTTCGTCGTCGCCAATACCGCTGAAGAGGCGGTGGATCGCCTAGCCGCTTTGCATCTGCAGGCGACCGTGGGCTTGAGCCAGGCGCTCAAGCGTTATCTCAAGGAGCGTATCAAGCCGGATGCCGAGCAGCAGTCGCGCTTCCGCTACCCGGAGCTGCGCCTGATCTATCTGTGTCAGGGCGAGGTACCGACCACCGTGCGCGCCTATGCCAAGGTGCAGGTGCCGGGCACTTACAGCATCACCGTCACCCACCCGACGGCCTTTCGTAAATACCTGCTCGAGCAGTTGCGGCCGTTGATGAACGACTTCACGGTGCGCGTCGAGGTGGGCGTCAGTCAGCAGAATATTCCCTATCCCTATGTGGTTGAGCAGGGCGACGAACTGGCCGGTTCCGGGGTGACCGCCGCGGAGTTGGCGCGGGTGTTCCCCAGCACCGATCTGTCGGCCGCCACCGACGGCACCGCCGATGGCCTGTACGACTGGGAAAATACCGACCCGCTGCCGCTGGCGCTGTTCGACGCGGCGCGGGTGGATTTCTCCCTGCGTCGCCTAGTGCATTACACCGGCAGCGACTGGCGTCATGTGCAGCCGTGGATTCTGCTGACCAACTATCACCGCTATGTCGATCAATTCATTCGTCATGGCCTGGATATGCTGGTCGGCGAGTCGCGCTTCGTGCGTATGGTGATGCCCGGCAATGTGGTGATCGAGCGCGGTATGGCCGAAGGCGAGATGCAGGCGATCATCGAGACGGTGGTCTGGCACCGTTATCAGATGCCGGCCTATCACCTGCAAACTGCCGAAGGCGACGGCAATGGCATCACCCTGGTGAATATCGGCGTCGGCCCGTCCAATGCCAAGAACATCACCGACCATTTGGCCGTGTTGCGCCCGCATTGCTGGTTGATGATCGGCCACTGCGGTGGCCTGCGTCAGTCGCAGACCATTGGCGACTATGTGCTGGCCCACGCCTATATGCGCCGCGACGGCATCCTCGACCGGGTGTTGCCACCGAACATCCCGCTGCCGGCCCTGGCCGAAGTGCAGATGGCCTTGCAGGAGGCGGCCGCGCAAGTCACCGGCGAACGCGGTGACGGTCTCAAGCGGCGCTTGCGCACCGGTACGGTACTGACCTACGACGACCGCAACTGGGAGCTGCGTTGGGCGCAGGAACGGCCGTTGATCAATCTTTCGCGTGCGGTGGCGGTGGACATGGAAAGCGGCACCATCGCCGCCCAGGGCTACCGCCTGCGGGTGCCCTACGGCACCTTGCTGTGCGTCTCGGACAAACCGCTGCACAGCGAGATCAAGCTGCCGGGCGCGGCTGGCGCGTTCTACGAGCGGGCGATCACCCAGCATCTGCATATCGGCATCGCCGCCCTGGATCTGCTGCGCAGCCAGCTCAACTCGTTGCATTCGCGCAAACTACGCAGCTTCGACGAGCCGCCGTTCCGGTAGGTTGGAGCGCTTAGAGCGGGGCGGAAATGCGATCGGAGCACCAACCGACGACGGGTGTGTGCGTGCCATTTCTGTTGGGTTTCGTCGCTACGCTCCTCAACCCAACGCCAAATTGCACTTCACAACTCGATCTAACCTTGGCGTTTTGCGTAGCCCCGCACAGCCCAGGCGTGGCCCGATGGATGGGCTTGGACGCGCGCCTGGCAATTGCTTTAGAGTCGGCAACTGTTATGGACAACAAGGACGTTACGCACATGGATCAGGCTCAGTACCTACTCCTGGCTCTCTGGGAGCCCTTCAGTTTTCTCGTGCTGTTCGGCTATACCGGCCTCGGCATACT
>CAMPJN010000451.1 GCA_946886875.1 uncultured Pseudomonas sp. | reverse complement strand
CCCACGCCTGCCGCCTGCTCGACGAGGGCGAGCAGGGCATCCGCCAGGTCGCCGAACAGCTGGGTTACGAGGACGTGTACTACTTCTCGCGGCTGTTTCGCAAAGTGGTGGGCATGGCGCCCAGTCATTACCGGGCGTTGCATCAGGGATAGCGCCGCCCCGTTCAGGCCTGCGATTGGCGGGCCTGCCAGAAGCTCGACTGCGGCCAGCGCTGTTCCTGGGCGTAAAGGTAGCTACGCATTTCGCGGAATTCCTTATAACGCTGTTCGATCTGCCGAGCATGCCGTTCGGCGGCCGTTGCGTCGCCGTTCAGCCAGCCGACGATCGCCTCGGCGGCGGCGATGCCGTCCTCCAGGGCTTTATGAATACCGCGGGCCATCAGCGGGTCGAAGCTGCTGGCGGCATCGCCCGCAGCCAGCCAGTTCTGCCCGACTACCCGATCCAGGCGGTAGGAGGTGGCCGGGCTGGTGAGCATGCTGCCCGGATCGAAGCCATAGCCCTGCAAATTGCTGGCGGTATGGCAGGTGTCGGCCAGCAGATTCAACCAGCGCCGCCACTCGCCGGCTTGCAGTTGGCGCAGACCCGGCTGGTCGCAGGCCAGGGCGATGCACAGTTGCCCGTCGGGCAGGGTGGCGCGGTACCACCAACCATACTCGGCGGCTTCCAGCAGCGTCAGGCGGCTATTGGTCGCCTGGGCGGGACTGGTGAAGAAGCCGTAAACGCAGATCAGTTGGTCCAGTTCGATAGGGCGCGCGCCGACCAACCGGGCGAAGCGGGCGTGGGCGCCGCTGGCGTCGATCACATAGTCGGCATTCAGGTATTCGCTGTGTTGCACGGGGCCGCGCAGTTCCAGGCGATAGCCCTTGCCGTTGGCCTCGAAGGCGCAGAGGCGGGTGTGAGTCCGCAACTCGACGCCGCGGTCTTGCGCCTCGTCGGCCAGCCAGCGCTCGAATCGTCGTCGATCCAGGTGCCAGCCGTGACCCTGCGGGTTGCTGAGAAAATCGTTGTAGCCGAGGTCGTCGCTGCCCCAGGCGGAGCAGCTGCCCAGGCAGGGGTCGTGTTGCTGTTGACGAAACTGGTCCCACAAACCAAGCCGAGTAAATAGCAGACGGGTGTCCGGCGGCAGGCTCTCGCCGACCCGTTGCCGGCTGTAATCGCCGGCTTCGATTAGCTGCACGCCATCGACGCCCGCGCCGGCCAAGGCGAGGGCGGCCGCGCAGCCTGCCGGGCCGCCACCGATGATGGCGACCCGGCAGCGGCTCGGGGTGGAGGGAGTGGCGCTATTCATTGGTCGAGGGCGCGACCGTGTTCGGCCACGGGACGACCGGGTCGCCGCCGTTGTCGAGCTTGCTTTGCACCTCCAGGTAGTAGTTGGCGCTGAACGGGCCGCCGTCGGACTTATCGATGGCGCTGCCCTGCACCACGATGCCGATCTTGTGCCAGTGCTCGACCATGTCGATGCGCTGCTGGTAGCGGCCGACCTGGGCCGGATCGAACGGATCGGTCTTGGTGCCGTCGCCGCGCACCGAGAAGCGCTGCGCCGGCAGCTTGTTGTCGGTCACGTCCTTGGCCACGTAGACCGCCACCGGCCGCTGCGCCGGCCACGACCAGTACAGGGTGTTGTTGAACTGCGGCACCGGGTCCGGCTGGTGGGTGGCGCAGGAGTTGTAGTCGGTGTGCCAGGGCAGGGCCATGAACTTGGAGGCATCGCCGGGCTCCAGGCCGGGGCTGCCGGGGTTGGTGTCCACCGGGTTGTTATCGGTCAGTGGGTTGTTCTGGATATTCGGCGTGTAGCCGGCGCTGAGGAACGGCTGAGTGGCCACCGCCGTGCTGTAGTCCAGCGCCTTGGGCTGGATGCGGAACGGGCCGGTGCCGGAGGTCTGCCAGTTCTGCACGTACAACGCCGGGTCGCGGACGATAAAGGTCAGGTCGATGCCGGGGCTGAAGCGCCCGCCGAGGCAGTTGACCAGCACGGCTTTGTCCAGATACTCGCCGGCATTGAGGTCGAGCGTGCCGGCCTGGCTGTACTGCTTGGCGTTCCATTGTTGCAGGAAGAAGTACTGGGTCTTGCGCAGGGTCAGGAACGACTGGCCGGCATCGCCCAGCGACAGCGGCATCATGCGGCTGTTCTGCAATTGCGAGGCGTCGTTGGGGTTACGAATGAAACCCAGGCCGCCGAGGATGGTGGTGGCCGGGTCGGTGTCCGGCTGGATCTCATCCACCGAGGCATGGGCGGTGCTGCCCGTGAGGTTGAGGTTGGTGTTCCACATCTGCATGGCCGAGGCGCGGAAGATCGGGAACAGCTCGTCGCTGAACGAGGGTTGGTAGCTGGTCTGGAAGGCGCCGCTGGCGAACAGCGACGGTTGCAGCGCCAGATGGCGTACCCAGACATCGTGCATGTCGTCCCACAGCGACACGCTGTTGAGCGTCTGCGGCGCATAGGCCGGATCGGTGGCGGTGACCCAGGCGTGGCCCTGCACATCCTGGCTGCTGCCATCGCTGAACTGCAGCGTGGCATAGACCGGGCCGTCGCTGCCGTCGTCGAACCAACCATTGTTGTCGATATCGCTGTTGAGCGCGTAGGGCTGCTTGGTGCTCGGGTCGATCATGGCGCAGGCGCGGCCGTAGCCGCCGGTGACGATCAGCCGGCCGTACTGGTCGGTTTGCAGCTCGCCGAGGGTGTCGATCGGCCCGTGCGGGCAATCCATATCGGGGAAGTGATCGGCCGGGTAGGACTGCGGATAGTTCGGCCACTGCACCACGCCCTTGCCGTCCACCCAGCTGCTGGCGGTGGTCTGCTTGTCGAAGGCCACCGGCGCGGCGTTGGCGCCCTGCACGGTGCGCGGGCCGGGGTCGATGACCAGTTGGCTGAGACGGGTACTGTCGTTGATGTTGGAGGAGAACGGCGGGATGTTGTTGCGCAGCTCCGGGGTGGTGCCGTTCTTGTAGTTATCGATGCCCAGCTCTTCCGGGATGATGTACCAGTTGGATTTCTTGTTCGCCAGGTGCACGGTCCAGACGATATCGGTCACGGTCTTGCCATCGATCTGGCTGCCGATGCGGATCTCGCTGCCGGTGACGCCCATCGGATAGGTTTCCGTGGTCTGCGCCGGGTAGGCGTAAATCTTGAAACGCGCGGCCTGGCGCTTGAGCGCGCCGTTGGCGTCGCGCAGGTCGGCCGAAGTGATGGTGTCGTTCTCGGTACCGGGCTTGATCGGCAGGCCGCCGGTGGCGCTGCCGCTGGTATCGCCGGGGATCGGCAGGGCCGCCTGGGTATTGGGTTCCAGGTAGTACTCGCTGCTGTTGCCGACGCGGGCGAAGCCGATGGCCGGATGAATGCGGAAATTGCTCGTGCTCATGTTCGGCTCCTTATTTCTTGGCCTTCTGCTTTTGCAGCCAGGCTTGGTAATTGACGATGAAGTGCGACAGGTTCAGGTGCTTGGCCGGCACTATCTGCCCGGAGTCGCCGACGGTGACCGTCTGCACGCCGCCGTTGTGGCAGGCGAAGCAGTTGGCGTCCTGGGTGAAGGTCTCCATGCTGGTGTTGGCCAGCTCCAA
>CAMPJN010000450.1 GCA_946886875.1 uncultured Pseudomonas sp. | reverse complement strand
AGCCCTTGAAAGGCTCAGTGGGTGCGTCCGGCGACCTGGCGCCGCTGGCGCATATGTCGCTGCTGCTGCTCGGTGAAAGCCAGGCGCGTCATAAAGGCCAATGGCTGCCGGCCAGCGAGGCGCTGGCGATCGCCGGCCTGGAACCCATGACCCTGGCCGCCAAAGAGGGCCTGGCGCTGCTCAACGGCACCCAGGTGTCGACCGCCTACGCGCTGCGCGGCTTGTTCGAGGCCGAGGACCTGTTCGCCGCCGCCACGGTCTGCGGCGGCCTGACCGTCGAAGCCGCACTGGGCTCGCGGGCGCCTTTCGATGCGCGCATTCACGCCGCCCGTGGCCAGCGCGGGCAGATCGATGCCGCTGCTGTCTATCGCCATCTGCTCGGCGCAAGCAGCGAAGTCGGCCGCTCCCACCAGGCCTGCGACAAGGTGCAGGATCCCTATTCATTGCGCTGCCAGCCCCAGGTTATGGGCGCCTGCCTGACCCAGCTGCGTCAGGCCGCCGAGGTGCTGGCGGTGGAGGCCAACGCGGTCTCCGATAACCCGCTGGTGTTCGCCGCCGAAGGCGATGTGATTTCCGGGGGCAACTTCCACGCCGAGCCGGTGGCCATGGCCGCCGACAACCTGGCCCTGGCCATCGCCGAAATCGGCGCCCTGAGCGAGCGGCGCACCTCGCTGATGATGGACAAGCACATGTCGCAGTTGCCGCCGTTTCTGGTGGCCAATGGCGGGGTGAATTCCGGCTTTATGATCGCCCAGGTCACAGCCGCGGCCCTGGCCAGCGAGAACAAGGCCCTGGCCCACCCGCACAGCGTCGACAGCCTGCCGACTTCGGCGAATCAGGAAGACCATGTGTCCATGGCCCCGGCTGCCGGCAAACGCCTGTGGGAGATGGCCGCCAATACCCGCGGCGTGCTGGCCATCGAATGGCTGGGCGCCTGCCAGGGCCTGGATTTTCGCGAGGGGCTGAAAAGCTCGCCGCTGCTTGAACAGGCGCGCCAGGCGCTGCGGGCCAAGGTGCCCTACTACGTCGAGGACCGCTTCTTCGCCCCGGATATCGCCGCGGCCGATGCGCTGCTCGGCGAGCGGGTGCTGACGCCGTTGCTGCCGCTTGGAGTGCTGCCGTCCTATCAATAGCCCGAGCGCTGTGCCGCCGGTATGATGCGCGGCAGCATCGACAACCAAGGAATCGCCGTGGCCAGCCAAACGCCGCTCTACCGGCAAATCGAGGCGCATCTGCTCGAACGGATCAGCAGCGGCGCCTACCCGGCGCACCACCAGATTCCGCCGGAAGAGCAGCTGGCGCGGGATTTCGGCGTCAGCCGGATGACCGCGCACAAGGCGATCCGCGATCTGGTGCAGAAGGGCTACCTGATCCGTCAGGCCGGCCTCGGCACCTTCGTCACCGACCGCAAGGCCGAGTCCTCCTTGCATGAGGTGCTGAATATCGCCGCGGAAGTGAAAAGCCGCGGCAACAGCTACAGCAACGATGTGCTGCGCTGCGAGGCCATCGAGGCGGATGACGAGGTCGCCCTGCGCCTAGGCGTACGGGTCGGCACGCCGACCTTCCACAGCCTGTTGGTGCACCGCGAGAACGGCGTGCCGATCCAGCTCGAGGATCGCTACGTCAACCCGCGCTGGGTGCCGAACTACCTGCAGACTGATTTCGCCCGGCATACGCCGAACGAGGTGCTGGTCGCCGCCTGCCCGATTTCCGATGTCGAACATGTGGTCGAAGCGGTGCTGGTCGATGGGCAAACCGCCGAATGGCTGGCCATGGACCCCGCCACCCCTTGCCTGAGCATGATCCGCCGCACCTGGTCGGACGAGCACCTGGTCAGCTATGCGCGGCTGATCCATCCGGGCGACAGGTACAAGCTGCGTTCGGCGCTGCTGCGTAGATAGGTGCGGCGTTACCCCTCGGTTTGCTCAACCAAAGCGCCTCCCGAGCCCTGGCACAATTCGGGAAACGCAGTCAGCCGCACAATCTTCCCCGGATTTCATCCGGGATCTACGGGAGCAGCTGATCGTTCCCACGTGGACGGTTCGACGCCTTGATGTGGGAACGATCAAAGTCACCCAATGGTAGTGCTGCGCGTTGCTCTTGCCGTGTGGCGGTCGAATACACCGTTTGACCCAACCATGGTCGGCCAAAAAACTTGCACAGGAACATAGGATCTACCGGAGCGCGTTTATAAGGGCTACAGGCTCATCGAGGATCCGGCCGCACGGCAGGCGTTACACCAGCTCCTTAAGCCGGTGCCAGAGCATGCCCAGCGCCAGCAGCGGCGAACGCAGGTGTTTGCCGCCGGGGAAGGTCATGTGCGGCACTTGGGCGAACAGGTCGAAATCGCTGCTGGCGCGGCCGGCAATGGCTTCGCCGAGCAGCTTACCGGCGAGGTGGGTAGCGTTCACGCCGTGGCCGGAGTAGGCCTGGGCGTAGTAGACGTTGGGCTGATCCTTGAGTCGGCCGATCTGCGGCAGGCGGTTGGCGCCGATGCCGATCATGCCGCCCCATTGGTAGTCGATGTTCACGTTCTGCAGCTGCGGGAATACCGCCAGCATCTTCGGTCGCATATAAGCGGCGATATCCGCCGGGTCGCGCCCCGAGTAATGGCAGGCGCCGCCGAACAGCAGGCGGCGGTCGGCCGAGAGGCGGTAGTAGTCCAGGGCCACGCGCTGGTCGCAGAGCGCCATATCCTGCGGAATCAGGTCGCGGGCCTGGGCTTCGGACAGCGGCTCGGTGGCTATCACATAGCTGCCGGCGGGCAACACCTTGCCGCCCAGATTCCGGTTCAGGCCGTTGAGGTAGGCGTTGCAACCAAGCACCAGATGGGCGGCGCGCACCACGCCCTGGGCGGTGTGCACCTTGACCTCGTTGCCGTAGTCGATACGCGTCACTGCGGAATCTTCGAACAGCTGCACGCCCAGCGCCTGAGCCGCCGCGGCTTCGCCGAGGGCCAGGTTGAGCGGGTGCAGATGGCCCGAGCCCATATCGATCATGCCGCCGACATAGCGATCCGAGCCGACCACCTCGTGCATCTGCTCGGGCTGCAGCAGGCGCATCTCGTGGCTGTAGCCGAGCTGCTTGAGTTCCGCCATGTCCTCGGCGAAACCTTCGAGGTGGGCGGGCTTGTTGGCCAGATCGCAATAGCCCCACTTGAGGTCGCAATCGATCTGGAACTGCTCGATCCGCTGGCGCACTATCTCCACCGCTTCCAGGCCCATCAGCTTGAGTTCGCGCACGCCTTGCTTGCCGATGCTTGGCTCGAACTGCTCGACCGCATGGCCGACCCCGCGAATCAGCTGGCCGCCGTTGCGCCCGCTGGCGCCCCAGCCGATCTTGTGCGCTTCCAGCAACACCACCGAGAAGCCCTTCTGCGCCAGCTCGATGGCGGTGTTCAGCCCGGAAAATCCACCGCCGACCACGCAGACGTCGGCGCGCCGCTCGCCGGCAAGGGCCGGGAAGTTCAGCTGCCGATTGGCGCTGGCGGCGTAATAGGAAGGGGCGTGCTGGGCGCTGTGAACGGGCTGGTGAGCGCGGGCGTTCATGTGTGGAATCCTGA
>CAMPJN010000449.1 GCA_946886875.1 uncultured Pseudomonas sp. | reverse complement strand
ACGCCCGAGCAGTATCCCCATGACATGGTGATACCCGATTACAACTTCTATTACCTCGCCGACGCCAAGCACAACCCCGAGCGCAAGGTGGTCTGGACCGACGTCTATCTCGATCCGGCGGGTGGGGGCTGGATGATGTCGGCCATCGCCCCGGTATACCGCGGCGATTTTCTCGAAGGGGTGGTCGGCATGGACATCACCATCGGCCAGATCCTGCGTGAGATCGGCGAGCTGGATGTACCTTGGCAGGGTTACGCGATGCTGGTCAGTCGCGACCACAACATCATGGCCTTGCCGCGGGCCGGTGAGAAGGATTTCGGCGTGCGTGAGTTGACCGAATACTCCTATGCCGAGGCGGTACGCCGGGAAGTGCTGAAGCCGGAAGATTTCAATCTGAACAAACGCAGCGAGATGCGCCCGTTACTGGAAGCGATGGCCGAAGGGCGCCGCAATGTGCAGGAGCTGGTGTTGGGCGGACGCAGCCAGTTGGTGACCTGGAGCGAGATCCCACAAACCGGTTGGCGGCTGCTGCTGGTGGTGAATGAAGAGAGCATCTTCAGCGAGACTAACCGCTTGGCCGAGCGTTATCTGCAGATTGGTTATCTGCTGATCGCCGGCCTGGTGTTGTTCTATGTGCTGTTTTTCGCCTGGATGTGGTCACGCTCGCGGCGTTTGAGCGAGCAACTGGCGCAGCCGATCGCGGGTATCGTCGGCATGATGCGCAGCCTGGGGCAGGGCGATTTTCATCCCGCGGCGCCGGCCAGCCAGATCGAGGAATTGGTCAGCATGGCCGAGGCGGTGCAGCACACCGGCGAGCAGCTGCAGGCCAGCGAAACCGAACGCCGCGAGGCCCAGCAGGTCTTGCAGTTGGTGCTCGACAGCACCACTGAGAGTCTTTGGGAGGCGGACGTTGTGGCCTTGAGCATCCGGGTCAGTTCGCGTTTTGCCACGCGTTTCGGTTTGCCCCACGAGCACATGAGTTTCAACGACTTCAATCAGCGGATGCACCCCAATGATTTGGAGCGGATTCGCCATCTACGGCAGCAGTTCATTGCCAGTGGCGAGGACAAATTCGAAGCCGAATACCTGTATGCCGATGCCAACGGCGAGTATGTCTGGCTGCTCAGTCGCGGTCGGGTGCTGGAGCGCGATGCCGAGGGCCATGCTTTACGGGTTGCCGGCACCCATGTCGATATCACCCGATTGAAGAAAGTCCAGGAGGAGCTGCGCCGCGCCACCCTCGAAGCGCAGGCGGCGAGCCAGGCCAAGAGCCGCTTTCTGTCGAGCATGAGCCATGAGCTGCGCACACCGTTGAACGCGATCTACGGTTTCGGTCAGCTGATCGAAATGGAGGCGCAGGACAAACCGGATGCCAAGCAGGAAGCCGATTATGCGCGGGAGATCGTTAACGCCAGCCGCCACCTGACCTCACTGGTCGATGACATCCTCGATCTGTCCAGCATCGAGAGCCGTCGCCAACAGTTGCACTTGCAGCCGGTGGAAATAGGCGCCTTGATCCATGGTTGCGCCGAGCTGGTGCAGCCTGAAGTGCAGCAACGCAACCTGCAATTGCACGTGCTGGCCGAGGCGGACACCGGTTTGTATGTGCAGGCCGATATGCGTCGCTTGCGCCAGGTGCTGCTCAACCTGCTGTCCAACGCGATCAAGTACAACAGCCCGCAAGGTTTGATCAATATGGGCTATGAGCTGCGTCCCGACTGTGTGCGCCTATGGGTCGAGGACAACGGTTCTGGCTTGACCGCCGAGCAGCAGCGCCAGCTGTTTCAGCCCTTCCAGCGGCTTGGACGCGAGAACTCGAACATTCCCGGCACAGGCATCGGCTTGGTGCTGAGTCGTGAACTGGCGAATCTGATGGGGGGCGAAATGGGCTTCAGCAGCGTTGCCGGCCGTGGCAGTCGCTTCTGGGTCGACCTGCCGGGTGCGCCCGCGCCCAGCGCTGAGAACGCATCGCCGCCCCGGGACGAAACCAGCGAGCCACGGCTTATGGCGGACGTGCTCTGCGTCGAAGATCATCCGACCTGTCTGAAGGTGGTGCAGGAGGCTTTGCGTGGTTTCGCCGAGGTTCGTGGTGCGGGTTCGATACAGCGCGCGCTCAACGAACTGCAAAGCGGTACCCCAGCTTTGTTGCTGTTGGATCTGGACCTGCCGGATGGCGATGGTATGGAGGTACTGGACGCCATGCGCCGCGATCCCCGTTTGCGCGCGGTGCCGGTGTTGGTGATAAGCGCGGCGGCGGATGAGCAGATATTCGAAGAGGCGCGTCGACGTGGTGCGCAGGCTTGTTTGTCCAAGCCGATCGACCTGGCTCAGGTGCGTCGCATCGCCCTGACCCTGCTGGGCCCCAGGCCGGTGGCGCAATAAGAACTGTCGGTCATGGGCGGCAAGTCGTCCGCTTGACGGCAGCCGACTGGCAGGAAGAGTACTAGCTGCCAACAGGCGCCTGACGAGAGTTTCCCGTCAAGCGCGTCTGCGCTATTCGCTGGCTTGGAGCAGCTCCAAGGCTTCGCCGAGCACTTGTACCGAGCGGGCGTGGTCGCCTGCCTTGTGCAGGGTTTCGCCTTCTGCGCGCAGTTGCTGAACTTGCGCGAGCACAGTGGCATCGCTGGGTGGGCTGCTTTGCAGCAGCGCATCGATCTTGGCCATATCGGCGGGGCAGTGCATGGCCCAGAGCGATGTGCTGAACAGAGCGGCGGTAAACAAAGCAGCGAGGCGGCGCATGGTTGCTGTTGTCATGGTTACTCTCCTTGCGAGCGGGAAAAATCAGTATAGGAAAGAAAAGGCTAACCGCCTGCCCCGCCGCTTGAGGCGTTAGTTTTCGCTCTGACCGTTTTCGCTATTGGATGCATCGAGCAATTGCAGCGCCTGGGCCGAATGGCTGATGCAGGATTTGGTATCGCCCGAGCTTTGTGCGTCCTTGGCTTGCTGGGTTAGTTCTTCCACCTGCTCCTTGGCTGGCGAGCCCAGGGTCATGCTCTGGGTTTCCTTGTTATCTAGTTTCTGCAGCTGGATCGCGCAGAGGTCGTCTTCGGCAAATGCCGGAGCGGATGCTAGGGCGGCGGCAAACAGCATGGTAATAAACTTCATCTGATAGTCCTCTCATCATGAATTCCCCGGAAAAGGCCCATAGGGCACAGGCGGGATCGATGTCGGCCCAGTTTGTTTAAGGCTCATAAAAGCTGACTGCTATATCGCAGCGGGAGTTCAGGTGTTTTCCGTGCAGGCTCACGCCGACTCTGCACAGGCTCGCTGGCAGATCTGCGCGAAAGGGTCGGCCTTGAGCGCTTCGCGGCAGTTCTTGGATTGGTGCCGCGCTGCTATATCGATTTAGCCCGCGAGACGCGATCCACCAGGTAAACCAGGCCGTGGTAGTCGATGCCGCCGTGCTGGCTGAGGCCGATTTCGCAGGTGCGGCTGGTGCTGATGCCTTCGGCGCAGTACTGCACCGCCGACTTCAGGCTGCGCAGGGCGTGTGCGTTCAATTCCGGTGTGGTGAAGCCCTTGTCGCCGGCGAAGCCGCAGCAATGGATGCCCTCGGGAATCA
>CAMPJN010000448.1 GCA_946886875.1 uncultured Pseudomonas sp. | reverse complement strand
AGATCGCATTCGATATCGGCGGCGAATCCATCTACTCGGTCATGCGTCAGGTCGGCCTTGGTCAGGACACCGGTCTGGGTTTTCCGGGCGAGCGGATCGGCAATCTGCCGAACCACCGGGAGTGGCGCAAGGCCGAGACCGCGACCCTGTCCTATGGTTACGGCCTGTCCGTGACTGCAGTGCAGCTGGCGCACGCCTATTCCGTGCTGGCCAACTCCGGGCGCAGTGTGCCGCTGTCGATGGTCCGTGCGGACCTCGCGCCCGATGCCGTGCAGGTGATTCCCGAAACGGTCGCACAAACCATGCAGGGCATGTTGCAACAGGTGATCGAAGCGCCGGGCGGCGTGTTTCGCGCCCAGGTTCCCGGTTATCACGTGGCCGGCAAGAGCGGCACGGCGCGCAAAGTATCGACGGACAGCCGCGGCTACCGAGAAAACGCCTATCGCTCGCTGTTCGCCGGTTTCGGTCCAGTCAGCGACCCACGTATCGCGGTGGCTATTGTGATCGATGAGCCGAGTAAGGGCGGCTACTACGGCGGCCTGGTCTCCGCGCCGGTATTCGGCAAAGTGATGGCCGGCGCCCTGCGCTTGATGAATATCGTCCCGGACAACCTGCCACCGCCGGTCGAGCCGCAAACCGCAGAAATCGAGACCGGCAAGGGAGGGCGTATCTGATGCCTATGCCACTGAATCAATTGCTGCCGGAAGCGGCCAGCTCGACGTTGATCAGGGAACTGACCCTGGATAGTCGCAAGGTGCGTCCGGGCGACCTGTTCCTCGCCGTGCCCGGTACCCAGCAGGATGGCCGCGTGCATATCGCCGATGCGATCGCCCGCGGCGCTGCGGCCGTCGCCTATGAGGCAGAGGGCGCTGCGACTATGACCGCGCAGAGCGCCGAGCTGCTGGCGATCAAAGACTTGGCCGGCCAGCTGTCGGCGATTGCCGGACGCTTCTATGGCGAGCCGAGCCGTGGTCTGCACCTGATCGGCATCACCGGTACCAACGGCAAGACCAGTGTCAGCCAGTTGTTGGCCCAGGCCCTGGATCTGCTCGGCGAGCGCTGCGGCATAGTCGGCACCCTTGGCAATGGTTTCTATAACGCCCTGGCGTTGGGGCGCCACACCACTCCCGATCCCATCGGCGTGCAAGCCACTCTGGCCGAGATGAAGAAGGCTGGTGCCCGCGCCGTGGCCATGGAGGTTTCCTCCCACGGTTTACATCAAGGCCGTGTGGCTGCGCTGGCGTTCGACGTTGCGGTATTTACCAACCTGTCCCGCGATCACCTGGATTATCACGGTTCGATGGCCGCCTACGGCGAAGCCAAGGCCGCCTTGTTCGCCTGGCCGGGCCTGCGTTGCCGGGTGTTGAACCTGGATGACCCGTTCGGCCGCGAACTGGCCGCACAGAGTCAGGAATCGCGCCTGATCGGCTACAGCCTGGAAGACCGGAGCGCTTATCTGTATTGCCGCCAGGCGCGCTTCGACGAGCAGGGCGTGGTCGCCACAGTGGTCACCCCGCAGGGCGAACGCAGCCTGCGCAGCTCGCTGCTTGGTCGTTTCAACCTGAGCAACCTGCTGGCGGTGGTCGGTGCCTTGCTGGGCATGGATTACCCGCTCGATGAAATTCTCAAGGTGCTGCCGCAGTTGCAGGGGCCGGTCGGCCGTATGCAGCGCTTGGGCGGCGCCCGTCAGCCGCTGGTGGTGGTCGACTACGCGCACACCCCGGATGCCCTGGAAAAAGTTCTCGAAGCGCTGCGCCCACATGTCAAAGGCCGCCTGCTGTGCCTGTTCGGCTGCGGCGGCGATCGCGACAGCGGCAAGCGTCCGTTGATGGCAGCGGTGGTCGAGCGTCTGGCCGATGGCGTGTTGGTCACTGACGACAATCCGCGCACTGAATCCCCACAGCAGATTTTCAACGATATCCGTGCCGGCTTTATTGCGCCGGATCAGGTGCAGTTCGTCCATGGTCGCGGTCAGGCCATCGCCCAGCTGATCGCCGCCGCCAGTGCCGACGACGTGCTGGTGCTGGCCGGCAAGGGCCATGAGGACTATCAGGAGATCAACGGCGAGCGCCAGCCGTTCTCCGATCTGGTCGAAGCCGCCAAGGCCCTGGCCGAATGGGAGGCCTCCCATGCTTAAGGCCCTGCGTTTGAGTGAAGTTGCCGCGCCGCTGAATGGCCGAGTAGTCGGTGAGGATCGCATTTTCGATGCCGTCAGTACCGATAGCCGGGCGATTCAACCGGGTCAGCTGTTCGTCGCTCTGGCCGGCCCGCGTTTCGATGGTCACGATTACCTGGCCGAGGTTGCCGCACGCGGTGCCGTGGCGGCGCTGGTCGAGCGCGAGATGACAGGCGCGCCGCTGCCGCAATTGCTGGTAAGCGATAGCCGTCTGGCGTTGGGCCAATTGGGTGCGCTCAACCGTCAGGCGTTCGGCGGTCCCCTGGTGGCGATTACCGGTTCCAGCGGCAAGACCACCGTCAAGGAAATGCTGGCCAGCGTCCTGCGCGTCGGTTTGCGTGGCGCTGTACTGGCTACCCGCGGCAACCTCAATAACGATCTGGGTGCGCCTTTGACTCTCCTTGAGTTGGCGCCCGAGCACGTCGGCGCAGTGATCGAGCTGGGCGCCAACCATGTCGGCGAAATCGCCTATACCGTTGGGCTGACCCGGCCCCAGGTAGCCATCATTAATAATGCCGGTACCGCCCATGTCGGCGAATTCGGCGGGCCGGAAAAGATCGTTGAGGCCAAGGGCGAAATTCTCCAGGGGCTGGGCGACGACGGCGTGGCCGTGCTCAACCGCGACGACGCAGCCTTCTCCATCTGGCAGCAGCGCGCCGCCGGTCGACGGGTGCTGAGTTTCGCCCTGACCGATCCGGCAGCGGACTTCCATGCCAGCGACCTGGCACGCGACGCACGCGGCTGTTCGGCCTTTACCCTGCATTGCGCGCAAGGCCAGGCGCGCGTTCAGCTCAATCTGCTCGGCGAACACAACGTCGCCAACGCCCTGGCTGCCGCGGCTGCGGCCGATGCCTTGAACGTGCCTTTGGTCGATATCAAGAACGGCCTGGAGCTGCTGCAACCGGTCAAGGGCCGTGCAGTCGCGCAGTTGGCCAGTAGTGGCGTGCGGGTGATCGACGACAGCTACAACGCCAACCCGGCCTCGATCTGCGCGGCCATCGATATTCTCGCCGGCTTCCCCGGTCGCCGCGTGCTGGTACTGGGCGATATAGGCGAGTTGGGCGCCTGGGCCGAGCAGGGTCATCGCCAGGTCGGCAGCTATGCGGTCGGCAAGGTGAGCGCGCTCTACGCGGTCGGCCCGCTGATGGCCCATGCGGTTGCCGAGTTCGGCGCCGAGGCCCGGCATTTTGCCGACCAAGCCAGCTTGATTGACGCATTACGCGGCGAACAAGGCGACACCACCATTCTAATAAAAGGCTCACGCAGCGCCGCGATGGAGAAAGTCGTGGCGGCGCTTTGTGGCAGTTCCGGCGAGAATCACTTAATGGGGAGTCATTAAATGTTGCTGCTGTTGGCGGAGTACCTGCAACAGTTCTACAAAGGCTTC
>CAMPJN010000447.1 GCA_946886875.1 uncultured Pseudomonas sp. | reverse complement strand
TGCGCACCGGCGAGCTGGACGCGATCATCATCGCCCTGCCGTTCCAGGAAGCCGACGTACTGACCAAGCCGCTGTACGACGAACCCTTCTACGCCCTGCTGCCCTACGGCCACCCCTGGGCCGAGATGAAAACCATCGACAGCAAGCTGCTCAACGACAAGAGCCTGCTGCTGCTCGGCGAAGGCCATTGCTTCCGCGACCAGGTGCTCGAGGCCTGCCCGACCCTGCGCAAGGGCGGCGAAGATCACGCCAAGCACACCACGGTGGAGTCCAGCTCGCTGGAAACCATCCGCCATATGGTCGCCTCCGGCCTCGGCGTGTCTATCCTGCCGTTCTCGGCGGTGGACAGCCATCACTACGCCCCCGGCATCATCGAGGTGCGCCCGCTCAGCGCGCCGACGCCGTTCCGCACCGTGGCCATTGCCTGGCGCGCCAGCTTCCCGCGGCCCAAGGCCATCGAAGTACTGGCCGACTCGATCCGTCTGTGTTCGGTAAGCCGTTCGCCGAAAGTAGACGCTTAAGGCCCGCCCATGACCGAGTTGGCCGCGGTACCCGTCACGGCGCTAAAAGGCGTCGGCGCCGCCCTGGCCGAAAAGCTCGCCAAGGTCGGCCTGGAAACCCTGCAGGACGTGCTGTTCCACCTGCCGCTGCGCTATCAGGATCGCACTCGCATAGTGCCGATCGGTGCGTTGCGCCCCGGCCAGGATGCGGTGGTCGAAGGCACTGTGGCCGGCGCCGATGTGGTGATGGGTCGACGGCGCAGCTTGCTGGTGCGCCTGCAGGATGGCAGCGGCACCCTCAGCCTGCGCTTCTATCATTTCAGCCAGGCGCAGAAGGAAGGTTTGAAACGCGGCACCCAGGTGCGTTGCTACGGAGAGGTACGTCCCGGCTCCTCGGGCCTGGAGATCTACCACCCGGAATACCGCGCCCTGTCGGGCAGCGAGCCGATTGCCGTGGAACAGACCCTGACGCCTATCTACCCGAGCACCGAGGGCCTGACCCAACAGCGCCTGCGCAGCTTGAGCGAACAGGCCCTGGCGCGCCTCGGCCCGCACAGCCTGCCGGACTGGCTGCCCGCCGAGCTGGCCAACGATTACCGCCTCAGCCCGCTGGATCAGGCGCTGCGTTACCTGCACCGACCGCCGCCGGACGCCGACCTGGAAGAACTCGCCGAGGGCCGCCATTGGGCCCAACACCGCCTGGCCTTTGAAGAACTGCTGACCCATCAGCTGTCGTTGCAGCGCCTGCGCGAAAGCGTGCGCGCGCAGCAGGCGCCCGCAGTGCCGCCGGCCAAGCGCTTGCCGCAACAATTTCTGGCCAACCTGGGCTTCGCCCCCACCGGTGCGCAGCAACGGGTCGGCGCCGAGATCGCCTACGACCTGAGCCAGGACGAACCCATGCTGCGCCTGGTACAAGGCGATGTCGGCGCCGGCAAGACCGTGGTCGCCGCTTTCGCCGCCCTGCAAGTGCTGGAAGCGGGCTATCAGGTGGCCTTGATGGCGCCGACCGAAATCCTCGCCGAGCAGCATTTCATCACCTTCAGCAAATGGCTGGAGCCGCTCGGCATCGAAGTCGCCTGGCTGGCCGGCAAGCTCAAGGGCAAGGCCCGCGCCACGGCGCTGGAGCAGATCGCCAGCGGCGTACCCATGGTGGTCGGCACCCACGCGCTGTTTCAGGAGGAGGTGCAGTTCAAGCACCTGGCCCTGGCGATCATCGACGAGCAGCACCGCTTTGGCGTGCAACAGCGTCTGGCGCTGCGGCAAAAAGGCATGGGCGGACGCCTCTGCCCGCACCAGCTGATCATGACCGCCACGCCAATTCCGCGCACCCTGGCGATGAGCGCCTATGCCGACCTCGACACCTCAATCCTCGACGAGCTGCCACCCGGCCGTACCCCGGTGAATACCCTGGTGATCGCCGACAGTCGCCGCCCGGAAGTGATCGAGCGGGTACGCTCGGCCTGCAACGAAGGACGTCAGGCCTATTGGGTCTGCACCCTGATCGAGGAATCCGAAGAACTCACCTGCCAGGCCGCGGAAACCACCTTCGAGGATCTGGTCGCCGCGCTCGGCGGGCTGCATGTCGGTTTGATCCACGGGCGCATGAAGCCGGCGGAGAAAGCCGCGGTGATGGATCAGTTCAAGCAGGGCCAGTTGCAACTGCTGGTCGCCACCACCGTGATCGAAGTCGGCGTCGACGTGCCCAATGCCAGCCTGATGATCATCGAGAACCCCGAACGCCTGGGCCTGGCCCAACTGCACCAGTTACGTGGCCGGGTCGGCCGAGGCAGCGCCGCCAGCCACTGCGTGCTGCTCTATCACCCGCCGTTATCGCAATTGGGCCGCGAACGCCTTGGCATAATGCGCGAGACCTGCGATGGTTTCGTCATCGCCGAGAAAGATCTGGAGTTGCGCGGCCCCGGGGAAATGCTCGGCACGCGCCAGACCGGTTTGTTGCAATTCAAAGTGGCCGATCTGATGCGCGACGCGGATCTCTTGCCGGCGGTACGCGATGCGGCGCAAGCTCTACTTGCGCATTGGCCGCAGCATGTCAGCCCGCTGCTGCAGCGCTGGCTGCGTCACGGTCAGCAATACGGCCAAGTGTGATCCACTGCACGGGCGCCGGTCGCCTGAGCCGGCGCCTTGCAGACCTGCGGTTATACTTCGAAAAACGCCCCACAGACGGATGTCGCCATGACCGATGCAGCCCTCGCCCCCGACAACACACCGCAGGCCCCTGCGATGATTCTGCAGTTGCTGGAGAAGCTCGGCTTGCCGCATCAGGTGCGCAGCGAGCAGCCCGGCCTGCCTGCGGCACAGCGCGTGCAAGCGGTGCTGCTCGACGATGCGGTCGGCGCCCTGCTGGTGCTCTACCCGCAGAATCAGCTGCTCGACCTCAATCGTCTGGCCGAACTGACCGGGCGCCAGCTCACCGCGGTCAAGGCCGAACGCCTGGAACGCATGCTCGGCAAGCACAACCTCAGTGTATTGCCCGGCCTGCCGCCACTGACCAGCTCGCCCTGCCTGTATGACGAACGCCTGCTGCAGGTGCCCAGCCTGTTGGTCGAATCCGGCCAGCCCGGCGTGCTTCTGGAAATCCCCAGCGAGGCTTACAAGAAGGTACTGACCAAGGCCAGCGCCGCGCGTTTCGGCGAGCTGTTGAGCGCTATCCAACCGAACCTCAACCGCCCGGACGACGACCGCGCCGAGATCACTCTGGCGGTGCAGACCTTTACCGCGCGGCGTATCCAGCAACGCCTGGAAGAAACCATCGAGATCCCGCCGCTGCCGGAAACCGCGCAGAAGATCATTCGCTTTCGCGTCGACCCGGACGCCACCGTCGACGACATCACCGGCGTGGTGGAAACCGATCCGGCCCTGGCCGCCCAGGTGGTCAGTTGGGCGGCGTCGCCCTATTACGCCGCACCCGGCAAGATCCGCTCGGTGGAGGACGCCATCGTCCGTGTGCTCGGCTTCGACCTGGTGATCAACCTGGCGCTGGGCCTCGCTCTGGGCAAAACCCTGAGCCTGCCCAAGGATCAACCGCAGCACGCCACGCCCTATTG
>CAMPJN010000446.1 GCA_946886875.1 uncultured Pseudomonas sp. | reverse complement strand
GCCATCGTCAAGGAAAGCGCCCCGGCGCAGTTCGAGGTCAACCTGCACCACGTCGCCGACCCGATAAAGGCCTGCGACTACGCGCTGCTGCTCAAGCGTCTGGTGAAGAACATCGCCTACGACCACGAGATGGACACCACCTTTATGGCCAAGCCGTACCCCAACCAGGCGGGTAACGGCTTGCACGTGCACATCTCGATTCTCGACAAGGAAGGCAACAACATCTTCGCCTGCGACGACCCGGTGCAGAACGATGCACTGCGTCATGCCATCGGCGGCGTACTGGAAACCATGCCGGCTTCGATGGCCTTCCTCTGCCCGAACGTCAATTCCTACCGTCGTTTCGGTGCCCAGTACTACGTGCCGAACTCGCCGTGCTGGGGCATCGACAACCGCACCGTGGCACTGCGCGTACCGAACGACAGCGCCGACGCCGTGCGTATCGAGCACCGCGTCGCCGGCGCCGATGCCAACCCGTATCTGTTGCTGTCTGCGGTATTGGCCGGTGTGCACCATGGCCTGGTCAACAAGATCGAGCCGAATGCGCCGGTGGAAGGCAACTCCTACGAGCAGAACGAGCAAAGCCTGCCGAACAACCTGCGCGATGCCCTGCGCGAACTGGACGACAGCGAAGTGCTGGCGCGCTATATCGATCCGAAGTACATCGATGTCTTCGTCGCCTGCAAGGAAAGCGAGTTGGCCGAGTTCGAGAACTCGATCTCCGACCTCGAATACAACTGGTACCTGCATACCGTTTAAGTAATACCCGACGCCGGCCTTGAGCCGGCGTCGTTTTATCCGGCCTGCTAAAGACAAAACCACACCACTTATTCGCGCTTTATTTGCTGCGACGGGACAGGGCTGTGCCGAATTCAGTAGCGACAGCGCAAAACCAACCAACGCAGGAAGATTTTCCATGCCTCGCTTGCTTGCATCACTGCTGTTCGCGCTGACGCCTTTGCTGGCCAACGCCGAAGACGTTATCCGGGTATACAACTGGAACGACTACATCGCTCCCCAGGTACTCAAGGACTTCGAGGCCGAGACCGGCATTCACGTCGAATACCGCACCTTCAGCACCGCCGAAGAACTGAACACGACCCTGGCCAGCGACGAGTCCTTCGACATTGTCGTGCCTTCGCACAACGATTTGCCGCGCCTGATCAATGCCGGCCAGCTGCAGGCGCTGGACTTCAGCAAATTGGGCAATCGTTCCCACCTGGATATACAACTGCTGAGCAAACTGGCCGCGGTCGATCCCGGCAACCGCTATGCAGTGCCCTATCTATGGGGCGCGGTCGGCCTGGCGATCAATACGCCGCAGGCCGAAGCGGCGTTCGGCGGGCCCTTGCCGGATAGCTGGAGCCTGCTGTTCGATGCCGAACAGAGCGGGCGCCTGGCCAGTTGCGGCATCAGCGTGCTGGATGCACCGGACGAAACCCTGTCGCTGCTGCTCAACTACCAGGGCCGCAGCCTGGCCCGCAGCGCGCCGAGCCGGATCGAGCGCGCCGGCATTGTGCTCGACGGGCTACGGCCGAACCTGCGCTACGTCGATAGCGAGCGCTATATCGACGACCTGGCCAACGGCCGCTTGTGCGTGGCCATGGCTTGGGTCGGCGATGCCCTGGCAGCGGCGGATGCCGGCCAGCCAGTGCGTTTTCTGGTGCCCGATGAAGGCTCGGTGCTGTTTATCGACAATCTGGTGATCCCCAGTAACGCGCGCCGCGCCGACCTGGCTCACCGCTTTATCGATTACCTGATGCAGCCGCGAGTCGCCGCGCTGATCACCACGGAAACCCTCTACCCCAGCGGTAATGCAGACGCCCATGAGTTTCTCGACGAAGCGCTGCGCAACCAGCCCGGCCTCTATCCCGACATGGAAACCAAGCGCCGCCTGCACGCCCTGGAAACCCTGCCGGAAAAACACGGCGTCGTGCGCGACAAGCTGTGGGTGGGGTTTCGTAGCGGCGGTTGAACTCAACGCTCTGCCGAGGGCGAGGGGAACCGATCGCGTCTGGCCGCCGCGCCTATAGCCAGCCGTATTCAGCCATCGACAGTGGTTCGCCGTCGCCGACGATAAAGTGGTCGAGCACCCGCACGTCGACCAGCTCCAGGGCATCCTTCAGGCGCCGGGTCAGCACCCGGTCCGCCTGGCTCGGTTCGGCCACACCGGAGGGATGATTGTGGGTCAGGATCAGCGCCGCGGCGTTATGCGCCAAGGCGCGTTTGACCACTTGGCGCGGGTAGACGCTGGCACTGTCGATGGAGCCGTGGAACAGCGCCTCGAACGCCAGCACCCGGTGCTTGGCATCGAGAAACAGGCAACCGAACACCTCGTGCGGCTCGTGACGCAGCAGCGCCTTGAGGTAATCGCGCACCGCCTGCGGGCTTTCCAGCGCCGAATCGCGGCGCAGCTGTTCGGCCAGATGGCGGCGTGCCATTTCCAGCACGGCCTGCAGCTGGGCGAATTTCGCCGGACCCAGACCGAGACGCCGGCTGAACGAGGACAAATCCGCCTGCAGCAAGGCGCGCAGGCTGCCGAAGTCATTCAGCAGGTGTCGCGCCAGATCCACCGCGCTTTGCCCGGATACGCCGGTACGTAGAAAAATCGCCAGCAACTCGGCATCGGTCAGGCTGGCGGTGCCCTGGGCCAGCAGTTTCTCCCGCGGGCGCTCCGCCGCGGGCCAATCGCGAATACTCATGCCACCTCCTTGTGAGCTGATCCGTCCTGCGTTCGGCAACCCTTGCCGTGACCAGACGCGATCCAACCAGCACCAAGCATAGTCGCTCAGCGCGCAATTTTTAAAGTCGCGAAAGGCTGCCGGGCCCGCGCCCGGCTGCGCTGCCGCGGCGCGAGCGCTGTGCTATCGTAGCGCAACTTTTTGCGCTGCGACCGGTCCGCCGGGCGTTACGCGGCGCGTATCCACCATTACGAAAAGGCAGGCCTATGCAGCGGCTCTATCGGAAGCGCATCGTTGTTGGCGTGGGCGGCGGAATTGCGGCGTACAAGAGCGCCGAGTTGATCCGTCGTCTACGCGATCAAGGCGCGGATGTGCATGTGGTGATGACCAAGGGCGGCCGTGAGTTCATCACCCCCCTGACCCTGCAGGCACTGTCCGGCAACCCGGTGCATCTGGACCTACTCGACCCCGGCGCCGAAGCCGCCATGGGCCATATCGAACTGGCACGCTGGGCCGACCTGGTGTTGATCGCTCCCGCCACCGCAGATCTGATGGCGCGCCTGGCCCAGGGTATTGCCGATGATTTGCTGACCACCCTGGTGCTGGCTACCGATGCCCCAGTGGCACTGGCGCCAGCGATGAACCAGGCGATGTGGCGCGACCCGGCCACCCAGGCCAACGCCGCATTGCTCAGCGCACGAGGCCTGCGCCTGTTCGGCCCGGCCGCCGGCAGCCAGGCCTGCGGCGACGTCGGCCCAGGACGGATGCTCGAAGCCGAACAACTGGTGCAGTGCGCCGCCGATTGCTTTCAGGGCCAGGCACTGACCGGGAAGCATGTGCTGATCACCGCCGGGCCGACCCAGGAAAACATCGACCCGGTGCGCTA
>CAMPJN010000445.1 GCA_946886875.1 uncultured Pseudomonas sp. | reverse complement strand
AGCAATGTTATTCATTAGAGATAACTGAACCTCTTCGGCACACTGCGCAGGCACTCACCGGGCGCAGCCTCTACCGCCGCGCCAATATGAACCGAACCGAAAAGGAGCGGCGTGCAAACACGGTGCGCCTATTCGCCGGCGCTCGGGTTGGTCGCGCAAGCACTATGAAACCCCTCTCGCATCTATTGCCGATAGCTGTCGGCTCACCCTGACCACAGCCGTCTTCCCACCGCCTTAATCGACTTACGCCCAGCGAATCCCGCCGATGCTGCCTGAAACGCTGTCTGCCAATATGTCCACTTAAAAGCAGGAAGCATGCAAGAGCAGTTTTACCACTGGATCAGAGCCCTGGCACCGGCCCAGCTCAACGCCCAACCGAAGGAATGGCTACGCGCCACAATCGCTGTTGGCATCGTTATGAGCCTCAGCGTTTCGCTCGGTGTCTGGCTGTTCGGCGTACCGCTCACCCTGAGTCTCGCCGCGCCGGCCGGTGCTTCGGCGGTATTGCTGTTCGCCGCCTCGTCGAGCCCCTTCGCCCAGCCCTGGTCGATTCTGCTAGGCAATCTGCTCGCCTGCTTGATTGGCATCGCTCTGGGCCTGAGCGAGCTGGATACGCTATCGGCGACCATGCTCGCCGCCAGTCTGTCGCTGCTCTGCATGTTCGCCTTGCGCTGCCTGCATCCACCAGGCTGCGCGGTGGCCGTGGTGATCGCCAGCGGCGGGGTGGAGGTCGATGCGCTGGGTTATGCCTTGTTGCAGCCGGTAGCGATGAACTCGCTGCTGCTGGTGGCGCTCGCCTTGCTCTACAACAACCTGACCGGCCATGCCTACCCGAAATCGCGGCTGGCCAAGGACAACAGTCATCACACCCGCGATCCGCTGCCGAGCGATCGCATGAGCTTCACCAGCGACGATATCGACCAGGCATTGCGCGAGTTCGGCGAGTACGTCGACGTAACCCGCGATGACCTCGAACGCCTGATCAAACAGACCGAGAAACATGCGCTGCGCCGTAGCATGGGCGAGGTCACGGCGGCGGACATAATGTCCCGTGATCTCTATTGGGCCGCGCCGGACAGCTTTATCGAGCAGGCCTGGCAGACCCTGCAGGAACACCGCCTGCGCTCGCTGCCGGTGCTGGAACAGGGCAGTCGCAAGCTGATCGGCATCGTCACCCTGGTCGATCTGCTCAAGCAGTTCCAGCCCAGCCAGACGCGGATCAACCTGAGCCGCTTGAAATTCCTGCGCGGCACCAAGCTGCGCTCGATCATGAGCGCGCCAGTGATCGCGGTGCAGCAGAGCGCGCATATGGTCGACCTGGTGTTTCTGCTCTCAGACCGCGGCTTGCATTGCCTGCCGGTGGTGGACGAGCAGCAGCGCCTGGTCGGCATGATCACCCAGACCGACCTGATCGCCGCGCTGTACCGCAACTGGCTTAAGCACCTGCCGGATTGAGTTTGCGAACTGCGAGCCGTGCTTTTGTAGGGTGGACATGGCGAAGCCTTGTCCACCGCTGATTATCCCAATGGCGGACAAGCCCTTAAGTATCGGGATACCAGCGCGACCAATCGAAGTCGTCGCGCACCACTTCGCGTAACAATTCCAGGGCGCGGTGCAGGGCAGGGGTGTCGGCGGTGCGGCGGTAGACCAGATACACCGGGTAGGTGAATTCCGGGGCCTGTTCCACCCGTTTGAGAATGCCTTCGTCGAGGTAGCGCTGCACCACCCGAGTGCGGAAATAACCGCGCCCGCCGCATTGCAGCAGGTATTGCAGGGCAAACGGGCCGAGGCTGAAGGAGAGGGCACTGCGGGTGTATTCGGGCAGCGCGTTGTCATGCAGCTGGCGAAACGCCGGGCCCCAGTCGATATACATGTAGGGTTCGGGATTGTGGGTCTGCACCACCTGAATCAGCTTTTCCTCGAGCAATTGCTCGACCTGCAGGCTCGGCCAGTATTCGGGCTGGTGCACCAGCGCGGCGTCGAGCACACCGAGGTCGAGTTGCTGTTGCAGCAGGCTGCCGCTGGCCACTTCGCTGCGCAGCGCATGGCTCGGCAGGGCCTGACGCAAGCGCTGCAGCCAGGCCAGCATCAGCGGGTTGCACAGGCTGGTTTCCGCGCCCAAGGTCAGCAGCTCGCCATAGCCGCGCGGCAGGGGCAAATCACGGCGCGCAGCTTCCCAGGTTTGCACCAGCTGCGTCGCATAGGCGACGAAACGCTCGCCGTCGACAGTCAGCCGTGCGCCGGCACGGTTGCGCACGAACAGCCGGCAGCCGAGCTGATTTTCCAGGTTGTGAATACGTGCCGTCACCGCTGTCTGGGTGATATGCAGGCGTTCGGCGGTGGCGATAAAGCTGCCGCTGCGGGTGATATCGAGAAAGGTACGGGCTAGATCGATGTCCATTGCAGGCGCTTCACTTCAACAGAAATGATAAGAAGCGGCATTGTATGGCACTGGAGCAGAATTCAACGCACACCAGATCCCTTTAGGGCATCAGGTGGGAAATAAGCGGGGGATTACAAGAACGATGGGGCAGGGAGGGTGAGGACGCCACAGCCACTCGCGAAAAGCGCCGGTGTGACGTCCCCGAGGGACTTACTTGAGGCTCAACACCCATTCGGCAAGGATCTTGGCTTCTTCGTCGGTAACCGGGTTGGCCGGCATCGGCATTGGGCCCCAGTTGCCCTGGGTGCCATTCTTGATGCGCCCGGCCAGCAGCTCGACGGCGCCTTCGGTGCCGGCGTACTTGGCGGCTACTTCCTTCAGCGCCGGGCCGACCATTTTCATGTCGACGTTGTGGCAAGCGGCGCAGGGCTTGCTCTTGAACAGCGCTTCAGCGGCAGCGGGGTCGGCGGCCAGGGCGGATTGCATGCTCAGGACAGTACCCAGAACCAACAGCGGAGACAGAAACTTCTTCATGGTATTTCCTCAAGGCGAATGACGCGGGCGCTATGCAACCTACGTCGTTGTGGCCTGGTAAACGTTGCACCAGGCCCTGTGTAGTGATGCGTCCGACGATAGTCTGCTTCAAACGGTTTCAGCATAGCCGGGGGTGGGATTTTATTGCTTGATCTCAATCAACTGATGCGCCCTCCAATGTGCGCCCCGGCGCCGCAATGCTTCAATGCGGCTTATCGTCTCAGACAACGGTGGCCGCATTGGGTGCGATTGTTGGTGGCCCATCGTCGATGGGCTTGACCGCAATCAAGTGCAGCCGATGGATCGCTTGAGCGCAATGTCTCGCCACGGGTAGCGTGCAGGCATGCTCAATCGCCCGCCGAGGTACTCGCTGTGAATGCGCCCATCAATTCAATCGACATCGCCGCCCTGCGCACCGCGCCCTTCTATCAGGCCCTGGGTAACGAAGAAGTGCTGTTCGAGAAGGCCTGGCAGCACGGCATGCCGGTACTGATCAAAGGCCCGACCGGCTGCGGCAAGACCCGCTTCGTTCAATACATGGCGCACCGCCTGAACCTGCCCCTGTATACCGTGGCCTGCCATGACGACCTGTCCGCCGCCGACCTGGTCGGCCGCCATCTGATCGGCGCCCAGGGCACCTGGTGGCAGGACGGCCCGC
>CAMPJN010000444.1 GCA_946886875.1 uncultured Pseudomonas sp. | reverse complement strand
CAGGTGATCCTGCGCATGCACCAGGAGCGCGACACCCAGCGCCGCGGCCGCATCCTCGATTTCCCGCACCAGCTCGGCCTGATCGGCGAGCGTCTGTGCCTGTTCAGCGAGCTGGCCTTTACCGGCAACCGCTACCAGCGCGCCAGCCAGTTGCGCGGCTTCTACCTGACCAGCGCACCGGAGCTGAACAGCCAACTCGACCCGAGCACCAGCGGCATCGGTCGTAACCTCGGCCTGGCCAGCAGCGCCCTGCCGACCTTCCGCAGCGGCCGTGCACGCTTTATCAACCACGTGCTGAGCCGGGTGATCTTCCCGGAAGCGGATCTCGCCGGTCTCGATCAGAAAGAAGTGCGCCGTATCGACTGGGGCCAGCGCGCCATGTACGCCACCGCCTTCGTCTTCCTCGCGCTGTTCGGTGCGCTTTGGGCCAACGGCTTCTCCGGCAACCATGATCGTCTGGAACAACTGCGCGATATCGCCCAGCAGCTGACCCAGCAACGCGCCGGCATCGGCGCCCAGGATGACGCCCTGCAAACCCTCAAGGCCCTGGACAGCAGCTATGCCGCGACCCAGGTGTTCCCGCCGGTGGATGATGCGGCCTATACGCAGCGTGGTGGACTGTATCAAGGTGAGAAAGTCGACCCCACTCTGCAACGGGTATACCGCGGCGAGCTGGAAAACCTGCTGCTGTCGCGCGTCGGCCGTCAGCTGGAAGCGCAAGTTCGCGCCAACCTGAACGACCGCGAGCGCCTGCTCAACAGCCTGCGCGCCTACCTGATGCTGAATCTCGAAGAACGTCGCGACAACGCCTTCCTGCAGGAATGGCTGGCCGCCGACTGGTCGCTGCGCTATGCCGGTAACAGTGCCGGCCAGCGTGGTCTCAATCAGCACTTCGAGCGCCTGCTGTCCGAGTCGTTCGCGCCCTACTCGCTCAACGAGCCGCTGGTCGCCCAGGCCCGTCAGGTGCTGCGCAGCGAGTCGCTGGCCAACGTGGTCTACCGCATGCTCCGCGAACAAGCGCGCAGCCTGCCGGAATACCGCCTGAGCCAGAAACTCGGCCCGCAAGCCGTGCTGTTCGCCGGCAGCGATTACGCCATCCCGGGCTTCTACACCCAGGTCGGCTACCAGAAGACCTTCACCGCCAAGGGCGCCGACCTGGTGCGCGATATCCTGCGCGATAACTGGGTGCTCGGCGAAGGCGACACCCTGAGCAACAACGACCTCAGCCGCCTGCTGGTGGAAATGGAGCAGCTGTACTTCCGCGACTACGCCAACTACTGGGGCGAAGCCCTGGCGCAGCTGAGCCTGGAGCCGATCGGCAGCGCCAATCAGGGCGCGCTGCAACTGGCCGGCCTCACCGCCGCCAACTCGCCGCTGCTGCAACTGCTGGTGGAAGTACGCGACAACACCCGCTTCAAGGGCATGGCCGAAGCCGCGGACAGCGCGGGTGATGCCGCCGGCGCGCTGGAAGGCGCCAAGGGCAAGCTGGGTAAAGTCGCCAAGATCGCCGGCGCCGCCGCCGAACAGGCGCAAGCGGCGCTGGTGAAGAACCTGCCAGACACCGCACGCAAGACCTTGGAACGCCGCTTCGAGCCGCTGCACCGCTTGCTCGACGACAACGGCGGCGCCGGTCCGGAACTGGCCGCGACCCTGCAAGCGCTGGACGATCTGCAACGCCAACTGGCCAGCCTGGCCCACGCCAGCGCCCCGGAACAGGCGGCGTTCGAACTGGCCAAGGCGCGCATGGGCGGCAGACGCGATGCCATCAACCAGGTGCGCAGCAGCGCCGCGCGCCTGCCGCAGCCGGTCGGCAACTGGCTCGGCCTGCTCGCCGAAGACAGCTGGATGCTGGTACTCAACGACGCTTACCACTACCTCAACCAGCGCTATAAGAGCGAGCTGTACGCCGCCTATAAGGGCTCGTTGAAGCAGCGTTATCCGTTCAGCGCGCACAGCGAAAGCGACGTGGCGATTGCCGACTTCCGCGAGTTCTTCAAGGCCCAGGGTATCGCCGAGCGTTTCTTCGACGGCTACCTCAAGCCCTTCGTCAGCGGCAGCGCCGGCCAATACCAGGTGCGTCGCATCGACGGCCGCGGCTTGCCATTGTCGCGCGAGTTCCTGCTGCAGATGAGCCACACGCAAACCATCCGCCGCAGCTTCTTCGCCGAGAACCCCAACGAGCCGAAAGTGCTGTTCAAGCTCGAGCCCTACTCGCTGGACTCCAGCCTGGGTCGTGCGGACTTCCGCTTCGGCAGCCAACGCATGGAATACCGCCATGGGCCGATCGTGCAGACCGCCTTCAGCTGGCCGGCCGAGGCCAATGAAGGCCGCACCAGCCTGGTGGTCGAGGAGCTCGGTGGGCATAAGGTCGGTATCGAAATGAACAGCGGACCCTGGTCGCTGTTCCGCCTGCTCGACCTGATGAGCGTCGACTACCACAGCGGTCGCGACGTGCTGATGCTCAAGGCCGACCTCGGTGGCCGCCACGCCAACTACCTGTTGCACAGCCAGCGCTCGCCGAACCCGTTCGACCTCGACCTGCTACGCGGCTTCAAGCTGCCGGCAACGCTCTGATGACGGAGGCCATTGTCAGCGCGTGGCGTAGCGCCGCGCGCACCGAGACCGGCAAGGTGCGGGGGCGCAACGAAGATGCGTTCCTGGCCCTGCCGGAGCAGGGCCTGTGGGTGGTCGCCGATGGCATGGGTGGGCACCAGAACGGCGCCCTGGCCAGCCGCCTGATAGTCGAGTCGCTGGCAGAACCCAGCGAAGGCGATCTGCAACAGCGCCTGGACGAGCTGCGCAAGCGCCTGCACGGGCTCAATCGCCGCCTCGGCCAGGAACTGACCGTGACTGCCGCGCAACCGGACCCGGTGATCGGCAGCACCGTGGTCGCCTTGCTGATCGAGGGCGACCGAGCGGCGTGCATCTGGGCCGGCGACAGCCGCTGTTACCTGTGGCGCGGCAGCCGCCTGTACCAACTCAGCCGCGATCACTCGCTGCTGCAACAGCTGATCGACGAACAGCAACTGAGCCCGGCCGAAGCCGCCCGTCACCCGGCGGCCCACGCCCTGACCCGGGCCATCGGCGCCAGCGAAGAGCTGAAGCTGGAGATCCTGGAACTGGACATCCTGCCCGGCGATGCCTTTCTGCTGTGCAGCGACGGTCTCTACCAAGATCTGTCGGCCGACGAATTGGGCGCCGCGCTCAATCTGCCGTCGCCGCAGCTGACCCTCAATCGTTTGTTCCAGCGGGTGCTCGACGGCCCGGCGCGGGACAACCTGAGTGCGGTGGCGATCCGCCGATGAGGAGCCAAGGATGAGCGAACGATTGCTCGACGAGCCGTTAGCGGTAACCGACGAGGCCAGCAACCTGACCTATTTCGCCCTGGCCGCCACGGCGGCCGCGCCCAAGGTGGCGGCGGAGGTGACCCGCAGCGCCCCCGGCGAATTGCCGGAAGTGCTCGGCGGCCGCTACAAAATCGAACGCCTGCTCGGGGTCGGCGGCATGGGCGCGGTGTATCGCGCCCGCGACCTGCTGCGCGAACAGTTCGGCGACCCCGAACCCTATGTGGCGCTGAA
>CAMPJN010000443.1 GCA_946886875.1 uncultured Pseudomonas sp. | reverse complement strand
TTTGAGTCGCAATCTGTCAGCAAACGCGTGGGCTTGGGTGTTGCTGGAGCATTCACGCAGGATTATGCAGAACTCCTCTCCGCCATAGCGCGCCTCCATGGCGTTGGTGGGCAGCAGGTTGCGCATGAGTTGGCCGACATGTTGTAGCACCCGGTCGCCGAGCGGGTGGCCGTACTGATCGTTGAATTCCTTGAAATGGTCGATATCCAGCATGATCAGCGCGACGCCTTCATGGCCTTGGCTCAAAGTTTGTTCGAGTAAGCGATTGAAGGCGTGCCGATTGAACACCTGGGTCAGGCTGTCGAGCGTCGCGGCCAGGTGGGCGCGATCCAATTGGCTGCGCAGGTGCTTTATCTCTTCTTGCGCTGCTCGCAGGCGATGTAGAAATTTTTCCTGCTGGTTCTGCATCTGCTGGGTGTTTTCCTGCAGCTCGATCAGCACATTGGGCAGGTCGTCGATGACCGGCTCCTGCAGGGCCGCAAGACCCTGTTCAAGGCTGGCTTGGTAATTGCGGCTGCCCATGACACTGGTTGCGATACTGCCTTCGATATCGTCTACCAGTTCGATGACTTGCTGTTGGCCTGAGCGCGCCTCTTCCAGTTCGCCGCGAATGATGTATTCGCGGAACAGTTTCACCGCAATTTCCGGGGGGAAGCTGTCGAAGTTGCTGAGGGTTTTATCCAGTCGCTGGTTCAGCTCCGGTTCATTGCCTCGGCTGTAGGTGTACCAGAGGGCGTAATGCACCGGGTTGGGCGGAATGTCGTGGCGAACCATCAGTGGCACGGCTTGACGAAGGAGTGCCGCCGCCTCGCGAGTTTCCTCGGGGTATAGCTCCAGAATGGACGGTGGCTTGTTGGACTTGCTCATGCCTGTCACTGCGGTGGGTTGCGAATGTGCAAAGCATAGAACAGGCAAGTATCGGGCGCATAGCAAAAGACCCGACGAATCGGGTCTTTGTGCGCGTCCTGCGGTTTATTCGGCCAGCAGGCTGCGCAGCATCCAGGCGGTTTTCTCATGCACTTGCATACGCTGGGTCAGCAGGTCGGCGGTGGGTTCGTCGCTGACTTTTTCCAGTAGCGGGAAAACGCCGCGGGCGGTGCGTACCACGGCTTCTTGGCCCTGGACCAGTTGTTTGATCATTTCGGGGGCGCTGGGCACGCCTTCCTCTTCTTTAATAGAGGACAGGCGGGCATAGGCCGCATAAGTGCCGGGCGCCGGAAAGCCGAGGGCGCGGATACGTTCGGCAATCTGATCGACCGCCAGGGACAATTCGGTGTACTGCCCCTCGAACATCAGGTGCAGGGTGTTGAACATCGGGCCTGTTACGTTCCAGTGGAAATTGTGGGTTTTCAGGTACAGGGTGTAAGTATCGGCGAGTAAGCGCGATAGGCCTTCGGCGATTGCTGCACGATCCTGTTCGGCGATACCGATATTGATTTCCATACCTTCTTCCTCTCTGTTGGGTAAATGAAAATAGTACACAGATTCTTATGGATCTCGTGCTGACTTATACCAATAGATACGATTTTTAGAGGCTATTAGCTGTTCGGCGGTTCAATGCTGTCCAGCAGCTTGCTCGGCGCTCTGGGGGAGTCGACGGGAAACGGGCATTGCAGTCGCGTATCCTTGCTGATCAGCTCGGGTGGTCGTGATGGGCGACATAGAGAATGTGGCTGCTGACTAAGCGCCCGTGTTGGCGCAGTTCAGTGCGTGCCAAATGGCAGCTTTCCTTAGTCGGTATGTCGGAAAGGCGAGCGGCCAGTACCTGTCCCCATGCCCGCTTTGCTGGCGTGCTGGGTGGAATCTATCGGTGGCCCAATTCGGGGTGCTGGTTGAGTGTGTGGTTGAACCGTTCCACCCAGTGCGCGCTGAACTGGCTGCCCGCAAGGCCGTTGATTTCCAGAATGGCGCGCAGTAGGGGGCGCTTGCTCAGCGTTTGGTGGGCGCGTTCGTGGGTTCGCGCATCGAAGGTGTCGACAATACCGAGGATTAATGCCCCGGCGCAGATTTCCGCCTCCTTCAGACCTTTGGGGTAGCCGGTGCCGTCGGCATGCTCCTGATGCTGCAGGGCTATTTCGGCGGCCCCTTGCCATTTGGGCATGCGTTTGAACAGGTCATAGGCAAGGCGCGGGTGGGATTGCATGTGCCGGCGTTCTTCGCGATTGAAACTGGCGTCCTTGTGTAGCATTTCCAGGGGCAGGAAGGCCATGCCCAGGTCATGCAGGCAGACCGCGGCGGCCAGTTGCTCGGGCGGCTCCGGGGTATCGCCGAGTTGGTTGATCATCAGTGCCAGATCCAATTGCCGCATGCCGCGGCCCTGCCAGTAGCGGGAGCGACGCTCGCTGGCCCGCATGAGCTCGATAAAGAACAGCAGGTCGGCATCGATCATGATGCCGTAGCGTGCCAGCAGTTGTTCGGCTTGCGGATCGCCCGTGGGCGCAGGGTCGAGCAGTTGGGTGTTGGGGTCCAGTTGTTGCAGCAATGCGCGACGCACGGTCATCTGCCGGTCCGAGGGAGTCGTCGCCAGTGCGCGCAGGGCTTGGCAGAGGGCTTCGACTTGCGCGGCGTTGAGCCTTGCAGGTGCGCCGCCGAGATCCTGGGCGATCAATTCCTTGAGGTTATCCAGGCTAAGCAGAAGGATATCGCCCAGCAGGCTATCGAAACTCAATTGCGCTTCGCGCAGGCACGAGAGCACATCTTCCAGTGCTTGCGGCAGCGACATGCGCGCATTGAGACCGATATAGCCCAGGTTGCCTTTGAGACTGTGGATCTGGCGGAACAGCTTATGCAGGCGTTCAGGGTCGTCCGGGGCTTGCTCCAGTTCGATCAGCAGCTGTTCGCTGCGCTGGAATTGCTCGGCGGTTTCCTGGCGAAAGTCGTCCAGCAGGTCGCGGGGTATTTCGGCGAGGGTTGGCTTGGCCATGGCCGCTCTCCTGTAGTGAGAACCCTCAGTATAGAAAGCCTTGGCGAAAGCGCGTGGGCGGGCGGCTGCAAGTGGCGGCTTAACCATATATAATCCTGCCCTTTGCCGCGAATACGGGTTGCTAGAAGCACCGCGTAACCCCGCCGGCAGGTATGACCCGGACAAGCGCGCCGCCCCCAACGGCCCAACGAATTCAAGACTCAAGAGAAGCGATTACCCCATGATGCGCAGCCACTATTGCGGCCAACTGAACGAGAGCCTGGAAGGTCAGGAAGTCACCCTTTGCGGTTGGGTCCATCGCCGCCGCGATCATGGCGGGGTGATCTTCCTCGACATCCGCGACCGTGAAGGCCTGGCCCAGGTGGTGTTCGATCCCGATCGTGCCGAGACCTTTGCAACTGCCGACAAAGTGCGCAGCGAATACGTGGTCAAGATCACCGGCAAGGTGCGTCTGCGTCCGGCAGGTGCCGGCAACGCCAATATGGCCAGCGGCGCCATCGAGGTGCTGGGCTATGAACTGGAAGTGCTGAACGAGGCGGAAACGCCGCCGTTCCCGCTCAACGAATACAGTGACGTCGGCGAGGAAACCCGCTTGCGTTACCGCTTCATCGACCTGCGTCGCCCGGAAATGGCCGCCAAGCTGAAGCTGCGTTCGA
>CAMPJN010000442.1 GCA_946886875.1 uncultured Pseudomonas sp. | reverse complement strand
GGGTAATAGCGGTACCGGTAATATCGCACTGGGGATTCTGCGAACGCAGTGCAATCTGCACCACCTCGATGCCACGCCCGGCACGACGCGCGATTTCCTCGGCGTTGCGCTTGAGCACGTTAAAAGTACCGCCACCGACAGTACCCAGCCCACAGATGCCTACTTTGACCGGTTTCACACTGAACTCCCCATCTGCACCGCATAAAACGGCCGGAGCATGCTCCGGCCGTGGAAAAAGAGCCGCACCATACGAAGCGGCTGTTTATTAGTCAATCCAGCGCGACACCTGGCCTGCGGACTATTTGGCTTCCAGGGCGATTTTCGCCAGTTGCGGCGCCGGCTGGTAGCCCGGAATGATCTTGCCATTGGCCAAGACGATCGCCGGCGTACCGCTGACCCCGATCATCTGCCCCAGGGCATATTGCTTCGCCACCGGGTTCGCGCACTCGGCAGCCTCGACAGCTTGCCGGGTTTTCGCCCGGTTCATCGCCTCTTGGGGATCCTTGGCGCACCAGACATTGGCCAGTTCTTTGGCCGCAGCGCTTTCCAGGCCCTGACGGGGGAACGCCAAGTAGCGCACTTCGACACCCAAACGGTTGAGCTCGGGCACTTCGCTATGCAGCTTCTGGCAATAGCCGCAGTCGGTATCGGTAAAAACGGTGATATGGGTTTTCGGGTTTTCACCGGCAAACACCACCATTTCCGAAGTGGGAATGGCATTAATGGTTTTCGCCACTGCCGTACTTTCCGATTGCTCGGTCAGGTTGAGCGCCTTGCCGTCCTTGACTTGGAATAGATAGCCCTGCATGACGAACTCGCCATTGGCACTGGCATAGAGCATGCGGCCGCCCGCGAGCTGCACCTGATAAAGCCCCGGCATGGGACTTTCGGCAATCGCTTCGATGGGCAGATCAGGCTGAATCGCCTGCAAGGTTTTACGGATCGCCTGATCGGCATCCACATCGGCAGCCAGGCAAAAGCCGCTGGCGGCAGTCAAAGCCAGCGCAGCGAAAATACGGTTATAACCCATGAAAACTCCTATCGAGCGATAAATGCCTGGCAGGCGATTGAGCAGCTTGTAAGCGTGGCTCACAGCAATGGTGCAACGGCCTTATAGCGGTGGGCAAAGCCTATCATAGAAGCTTCGAAAGGCCGACCACGGCAGCTGGACGGCCATCTCAGCCGCGCGGATGGTGTTGCGCATGCAACTCCTGCAAACGCGCCCGGGCGACATGGGTATAAATCTGCGTGGTCGACAGGTCGCTATGACCCAAAAGCATCTGCACCACACGCAAATCCGCGCCATGGTTGAGCAAGTGGGTGGCGAAGGCGTGGCGCAGAGTATGCGGCGATAGACTCTTGACGATACCCGCCGCCCGAGCTTGATGCTTGATCCGGTGCCAGAACGTCTGTCGGGTCATCTGCACGCCGCGCAGACTGGGGAACAGTACATCGCTGGGCTTGCCATCGAGCAGAAACGGCCGCGCCTCTTTGCTGTAACGCTCGACCCAGGCAATCGCCTCCTCGCCCATCGGCACCAACCGCTCCTTGCTGCCCTTACCGAACACCCGCAGCACGCCCTGGCGCAGATTGACCTGCTCCAGGGTCAGGCCGATCAATTCGCTGACCCGCAAGCCACAGGCATATAGCACCTCGAGCATCGCGCGGTCACGTAGCCCGACGGGATCGTCCAGCTCCGGCGCCGCCAGCAACGCTTCGACATCGGCCTCGGAAAGGGACTTGGGCAGCGGCCGGCCGAGTTGCGGCAAATCAACCTGCAAGGTCGGATCAGCGGCGATGACGCCCTCGCGCAGCAAAAAACGATAGAAACCGCGCACCCCGGAAATAAAGCGTGCGGTGGAGCGGGCCTTATAGCCTTCGTTCATGCGCCAGGCCAGATGGTCGAGAATCAGCTCGCGGCCGACACCCGACAATTCCAGATCACGCGCCTGCAGCCAGCCATTGAACAGCGCCAGATCGCTGCGATAAGCCGCCCGGGTATGCGCGGACAAGCCCTTCTCCAGCCACAAGGCCTCAAGAAAACGATCAATCAACGGGTGGTCGATAGCGGGCATAGGGTTATGTCGGGAGTGGCAGGCAAGCTAGTCTTTCACAGCCCGTACCTCAATCGCCAGCGCCGAGGGTTACGGGCTCATCCAGGCGGCAGTGACGACACCGGGCTTTACGGCTATTCGGCAATAAGGATCATTGATGAACGAACAGCAAATTCTTCTCGCGTTCGCCGCCATCGGCGGCGCCGCACTGGCCTGTCAATGGCTGGCCTGGCGCCTGCGTCTGCCGGCGATCCTATTTCTGCTGATCTGCGGTATCGCAGCCGGCCCGGTACTGGGGTGGCTCGACCCACAGGCACTATTCGGTCCCTTGTTATTTCCTATGGTCTCGATGTCGGTGGCGCTGATCCTGTTCGAAGGCAGCCTGACCCTGCACCTGTCCGAATGGCGAGAGATCGGCAGCGTGGTCCGGCGCATGGTGACGATAGGCGCGCTATCCACCTGGGCCGTGATCGCCGTCGCCACCCACTACCTGCTGGATTTCTCCTGGGATATGGCATTGCTGTTCGGTACCCTGACCCTGGTCACCGGGCCGACGGTGATAGTGCCGATGCTGCGAGTGGTCAGACCCAAGGCATCGGTCGCCAACATTCTGCGCTGGGAAGGCATCGTCATTGATCCCATAGGCGCGCTGCTGGCCGTGGTGGTGTACAGCTTCATCATCGCCAGCACCGACGGCAGCGGCTGGCAGCACAGCCTGGGCACCTTTGCCGGGGTGATTCTCTGCGGCAGCCTGTTCGGCATTGCGGGCGGCTGGGCATTGGGCCAGGTGCTGCGCCACCAGTGGCTGCCGGACTATCTGCACAACCTCGCGGTACTGGCGACCGTGCTCGGCGTTTTTATCGCCGCCAATCAGGTCATGCATGAATCCGGTTTGCTCGCCGTAACCCTGATGGGGATGTGGCTGGCCAACATGAAAGGAGTCGACGTTCGGCACATCCTGCACTTCAAGGAGAACCTCAGTGTTCTGTTGATTTCCGGGCTGTTCATCCTTCTGGCCGCGCGCCTCGACCTGCATGCCCTGCTCGCTCTCGGCCCGACCGTGTTGCTGCTATTGGCGGTGATTCAGTTCGTCGCCAGACCGCTCAATGTGGCGCTGTCCACCTTCGGCTCGAACCTCAACTGGCGCGAGCGCGCGCTGCTCGCCTGGATCTCGCCGCGCGGCATAGTCGCCGCCGCAGTTTCGGCAATCTTCGCCATTCGCCTGAGCGAGGCCGGCCATGCCGGCGCGCAACTGCTGGTGCCACTGACCTTTGCAGTGATCATCGGCACCGTAGTGCTGCAAAGCGCTACGGCACGCCCGCTGGCCCGCCTGTTAAAGGTCGCTGAACCTGCCCCCAGCGGCTTTCTTATCGTCGGCGCCAACGGCATCGCCCGGGCGATCGGCAAAGCCCTGCAACAGCTTGGCTGCCGGGTGCTACTGACCGATTCGAGCTGGGAGAATATTCGCGCGGCACGCATGGACAACCTGCCGACCTATTTCGGCAACCCCGCCTCGCAGCATGCCGAAGCCCATCTGGACCTGGTCGGCCTGGGCCATCT
>CAMPJN010000441.1 GCA_946886875.1 uncultured Pseudomonas sp. | reverse complement strand
ATTTTAAAGACTAAGAGGTCATACGCGTTGCTGGGTAGTCTCGTGGGATCGTTTTTTTGTATAAGAGACCGGGCTGTACGTGCGCTTCAAGGACGAAAAAGCGGCGGTATGGCCAGCCCACTATCAGCTACTCGGCGACAAAGACTGGAGCCATACCTGCACGCCGCAACTCAATGAGGCCCTGGATGGACAAGGCGGCAAGGGCATCGATCAGGTGGCGCCGAATGACGGCGCGCCGACCCCGGGGAGCAAATTGCAGTTCCAGCCGAAACCGGCTGATCCTCGCCCGGGCTTCACCCCGAGCCGGATAGCGCCAACTCCGGTCCAGCCGCGCAGCGTGCAACCGACCAACTAAAGCCTGCAACCTTGCGCCCCTGTACCTCGACAGCCTTGGCTGGAAGGGTGGCAGGGGCGCTTTTTTGCGGGTTATTACCAACCGCCGCCGCCACCGCCACCGCCGCCACCCGAGGAACCGCCGCCGGAAGAGCCGCCAGAAGACGAGGATGAGCTGGCCGGCGCCGTGGCCGAACTGGCCGCCGCCGCGCCCAGGCCACCGGCCAGACGACTGGAAAATGCTTGAGGGTCGCTAAAGGCCTGCTTGCTGCGGTACCAATCGGGCCGGTAATCGCGACTTGCCGAAGCGTCGATCAGGCCGCTGTGCAACGCCTTACTGAAGCGCTCGCTCCACTGTTGTTCGACACCCAGGGCCATGGCGTAGGGCAGATGGCGCTCGTACAAGGCAATGCTCATTGCCGGTGCATCGGCGGCCGTGGCCAGGGTGTCGCTTTCGGCCAGGCTCAGGTATTCGCGGTAGCCCTCGATATGATCGAGCAGCTTGCGCCCATGCACCGTCGGCGCCTGCAACCAGCCGCGAAACAGCACACAAACCAGCAGCAGGGTCAGCACCAACCAGAAGTTCAGCGGCGCGACCACGGTGCCCATAATGGCCAGAGCCCCAAGGCCAACACCGCCGAAAACCAAGCCGAATATGGCAAATAACCAGGTATCGGCGGCGAACGTGCGGGCAAATACCCGACGCAAGCCCATCACCAGCGCGAACATGCCGGGCGCGCCGAAGGCGAACATGAATAGCAAGGCGACGGCCACCAGCTCGAAGTCCTTGTCGCTGTCCAAACCCAGCAGCTGCGTCGCCAGAATGCCGAGGAAGGCCGCGCCCACACCCCACCACCAGATACCGCGATTGAAGCGGAAACAGGCGTCGCGCTGTTCCTTGTCCAAGGTATCGCTCAAGGCCGTCACCGCTTCGCCCAGACGTGGCTGGTAACTCTCGCCGACGGTTAACGAATCGTTTTCGCCGCCCTTGAATAACGCACCCAGCACGGCTTTTTCGCCATTCGACAGCGGTTCGCCACCAGGGCCGGACTCGATCAGAAAGTCCTTGGCACCCTCACCGTCCTTGAGCACGATGGCGCGCTTGATCGCCATGCTGGTCAAGGCCACGGTCAAGGCGTTGACCGCGCTATATGAACCGCTCCAACCCTGATTCGAGACGTAGCCGAGCGCCGCCGGAGACAGGCCGGCCGGCCCCTCGAACTGGGCGATGATCAGGCCCTTGCGCGGATCGCGGCCGACCCGCGACCAGTGCCACAGGTAAAACAGCAGCATGCCCAGCAGCACGAGCAGGCCGACCGCCGTGCCGGGGTTGTCCGCCAGCAGCCAGCCGAACCTATCCAGCCCATCCGGGCGCGGCAACAGACCTGCGGGCCAGGCGATGGCCACGGTAAAACCTTCGCCGGGGAGCAGTTCATGGGTCGTCGCCAGGTGCAGGTGGGCGCCCTGTTGCTCAAGTATTCGATAGTCCTTGCCCTGCTCACCGCGGTAGCCGGTATAGGCCTCGACCGCATGGGCCTCGGCGCCCTCGGGTAAGCGCACGCGGATGCTGGCGCGCTCAATGGGAAACTGCCAATCGTTGCCGGTGACGTTCCAGTACAGCTCGTCTTCGCCGTCGCGCTGCAACAGCTGCCGACTGCTGCGGTAGCGCAGCTGGTACTGGTAACGGCCGGGTTCGAGCAGATAGTCGGGGTTACCGATGTAGATGCGCTGCACCGCATCAACCGCCTCACTGAAATAAGGCTCGCGACGGCCGTCGCGCTGAACTTCGAGCAGTTCGAAACCGACCTTCTGGTTGAGCATCCAGCGATTGATCGAACGCACCGGGAAGTCGCGATAAATACCGCGCTTGATCGCCTCGCCGGTGGCCCAGACCCGAATGTTCTCGGTCACCAGCAGGCTGCCGTCGGCCTCGACTTCGAGCTCCACGGCAAACTCTTCGATACGCTCACGTTCAGCCGCGCCGGCCTGCATCGCCAGCAATAGCCCGAGCAGCGTCAAGCAACGCAGCAGCCAATTCGCCATGGTCAAAGCTCCACTTTCGGGGATAGCCCTTCGCGGGCGTCGCCCAGGGCAAAATAGGGCGCGCTGGCGAAGCCGAATATTCGCGCCACCGCATTGCTCGGTATCGACTCGACCCAGACATTGAGTTCACGCACCGCGCCGTTGTAGTAACGACGGGCCATCTGGATCTGATCTTCGAGCTCGCTGAGGCTTTTTTGCAGGGCCAAGAAGTTGTTGTCGGCTTTCAGCTCGGGATAGCTCTCGGCGAGGGCGAACACCCGCAGCAAGGCATTGGAGAGTTGGCCCTCGACCAGGCCGCGCTGGTCGGCGCGGTCGGCTTCATGGGCGCTGACGTTGGCGCGTTGCTGCACCAGGGCTTCCAGGGTGTCGCGCTCGTGGGCCATATACAGCTTTACGCAGGCGACCAGATTCGGCACCAGGCTGGAACGCCGTTTGAGCTGTACATCGATGCCGCTCCAGGCCTCGGCTACCCGCTCGCGGTTGAATACCAGGCGGTTGTAGCAATACACGGTGGCCAGCGCCACAGCCAGCATCAACCCGCCCACCACCATCGACCAAGTCCCGACTCCAGCCATGCGCAAAACTCCTTAAGCACCCGTGCGCCAGGTGCGCTATGAGGTGCAACCCTATACGAGGCGGTGCCTGCCTTCCAGCGCGACGGCCGTAACAATACCCCGAAGCGGCCGGCGCCTATGCCTTAAGAGATATATTCAAGCAGCCACCCGACGTGGCAGTGTGCGCCAGTCGCCTATTTTTGCCGTACGGATGGTTTGCCATGGATATCGCCGATTTTTCCAGCCTGCTGGCTGCCGCCAAAGCCCAGCCGGAGCCGCAGCGTTTGCTGTTCGTCTTCGTCGCCGCGGAGTTGCCAGAGGATGCCACCGAACAGGAGCGCCAACGCCATGCCGAGAAACAGGGTGGCTCGCTGCGCCCGGTGCTCTGTGTCGACAAGCTGCCGGAGGAGCTGAGCGATTTCGCCGGCCTGGTCGCGGAGTCGAGCCGCACCGGCGTGGCCTGGGATCTGGTGCTCAGCGCCGGCCTCTCGGGCCGCGCGGGCATGCCACCGAGCAGCGACGAGGCCGAGCAGCCGTTGAAGATGATGGTCGGCGCGATCGAAGCCGGCAGTATCGGCAACTTCCTCGCCTTCGACCGCGACGGCCAGGCGCTGACGTTTTTCTAGCAGACTCGCACAGCCTGGTAGCAGGCCGTTGAAAAACGTAGGCGAGGCAGGCAAGACAAGGCAAAAACAGGCG